>NZ_QHKO01000012.1:126312-132366 GCF_003260125.1 Lujinxingia litoralis | reverse complement strand
GGTATCGAGGGCACCCTCTCAGGTGGTCGGGGTATCGCCGGGTGGTGTCGAGGGCGGCGCGGAGGTCGCGGCGCCACAAGGTCGCGGTGTCGATGGCGAGTTTCGGTGCCCGGAGGGTAGGGCGGTGCGTTGTCGAGGGCCGGTCGGGATGCCCGGGGGGTAGGGTGGTGGAGTGTCGAGGGTAGGTCGAGATGCCCGGGGGGTAGGGTGGTGGGGTGTCGAGGGCCGCGGCATAGGAGCGGGGTGGACGGAGCGTGGGGTGTCGAGGGCGGCGAAACATGGTGGGAGGGGTGGCGGCGACTGGTGTCGATGGCCGCTTACGTTCGCGCGGCGCGCAAGCCTACTTCCGCTTGCGACGTTTTTTCTTACTCTTCGTCGCCTTGCAGCTCACGCTCCCCATCGCCGCAAAGCCCGTAAGGCGCACCACGGGCGCGCCGGACTTCACGTCGCGATCCTTGCCGTAGAAGGAGGCCAGGATGGGCACGCCCGCCGTCTCCACCGCCACGCCCTGCGGCACGTACACCTTCAACTCACCGAACGCGACGTTGCAGCGAATCTCCAGCACGCCGGAGTCGAAGTCGGCCCCGCTGAGGTCGATCCTGGCCTCGCCAAAGAGCACCGTGGCCTCAATGCGGGAGGGGGCGGGACCGTCGATCGTGCGCTTTGTCTCCGAGAAGATGCAGGTCACGCGCATCGACTCGTCGGCCCGAACGAGCTCGCCGCCAGCCTCGTAGGGCACGAGCTCGTCGGAGGCCTCGTCGGGCAGATCGTCGACAAGCACCAGGAGGTGCTCGCGCTTCTCGGCGCGGCTGGCGAGCTCCAGGCGCTCATCGAGCTCGTCCAGCGTGAGCAGGTCGTCGGCGTAGGCCTGCTGAAGGCGCTCGATGGTCTCTTCGCGGGCCGGCCCGAGCTTGCGGCTGCGGGCGCGGGGAACGCGGTCGGGGGGGAGGTTTTTGGGCATGGGGGATCCGGGCGTGGGGGGGCCGGGCGTAAAAAGGGGCACGGTGGCGGACGCGAAATCTATGGGTCGAAGACGTAGGACGAAGTGGGGTGGGTGGCAAGGTGTTTGAGGTGTCTGCGGCCCATGTGCATCGACTGTATCCGTGGGGACATGCGTGGCGCGTGGAGTGTTTGATGATCGTATGAAACGAAAATATCGGAGTGCGCCCGGATAGCCTTTCCCGTAGGGTGACCATATAGAACTGAACCCGGGCGGGGGCGACATAAATGATGATGACTCGCGACAAAGCCCACGATTTTATGGAGAAAAACATGACAAAACCACCGCATGATTCGACGCTTCTATCTCACGGTCTGGCGATCCCCTGGGATTCCGATGTGTTGAAAGTCGCGTCGGATACCTCCCGCACCGCGACCTATCGCCGACTGCAATCGTATTATCGCGAACATGTTCTGGGCGTGGGCGTGGGGTGTGATTCGAAAGAGGTTCCGCGGCCGAATCTCCTACCTGCGGCCGCTGTGGCGGAGAACCCGGGACTCAACTTTTTGACGCCGGAGATCGCGGAGTACACCCGGGCACGCTCAAGGTACGTCGTCTGTCACGGGGGCACGTTGGAGGAAGACCGGCTCTACCGGAACATGCTCTCGAGCATGCCGATGTGCTTCAATATTTTTGGCTACTGGCGTCAGTACCCGATGACGGCGGCGAGTCTGCTGGGCGAGCTGCTGGATCTGGATATTGCCGCGATCACGGCGATGGAGGTGGAGTGGATTCCTCGGGGGGCGCACCCACTCGGTGATAAGACGGCCTTCGATGCCGACGTCGAGTATCTGACACACGACAACGAACCGGGATTTTTGGGGATTGAGACCAAATACACGGAGCCCTTTAGCGCGAAAGAATATGATCGGGAGAGCTATCGGGCGCTGACCACGCCGGCGAACGGGTGCAAGGAGGGCGCGGCGGATGTGCTGGTGAAGCGGGCGACCAACCAACTCTGGCGGAACCTGCTGCTGGTGAAGGCGGTGCAGAAGGCGGAGGGATTCAAGCATGGCCACGTGGTGGTGCTGGCGTTGGCCGACGATAAGGGTGCAGCGAAGGCTGTGGAGGGCGTGCGGGAGCAGTTGGAGGTGCCGGAGAGCTGCGTGCGGGTGCTGTCGTTGGAGCGGTTGGTGGAGGGTGCGGTGGGGTTGGGAGTGGCGGGGCACGAGGCGTGGGGGAGGGCGTTTGGGGGGCGGTATTTGGAGGTGGGATGGAAACCGTAGAGTTGGCGTCGTAAAGCAACGGTATGATTGAGAAGGAGTAGGTGTGATTAGAGTGATTTTGGATACGAATGTTCTTCGGCAATTTGCTTATCAGGATCAACCTCATCTCGATGTGGAGGCCATTAATAATGCTCAAGAGGATCTCGGGATATCAATTGCGGATGGAACCTTTTTGGAGTTAGCCTCTCAACTTCAAGAACAACATATTTGCTTTGACGATTGGCGTAAGATTGTTGGAAAGGCGTCAATGATGTTGGATAACGAGCTGCCGATTTTTCCAGGGGGGTGTGATCTTCATCGATTATCAGGGGTTCGAGAGGATGGAGAGGTGGATATGGAAAAGGTTAAGTTGAGATCAATGCATTGTTGGCGGTTTATTGCTGAAGCTAATAGTTTGTCGGAGTTGGAACGAGAATACCGATATTTGGAGGGCGAAGTGCCCATAATCATGGGCGGTGGACCACTGCCGGCGGAAGATTTGCGGCAACAAAAGCACCAAGAATGGATCAAATTTGTTGAAGATATTAACAAAACATGGCAGCCAAAAAAGTCGCCATCAGCCCAGGAAGCAGCACAAGCAATATTGCTAAAATTAAAAGAGGTAGATGGGTTTAGTGGAAGGCAGCTGGACGCTGCCGTGCCATATGCTCGTGTAATGGGGTTTTATCTTCATTTGATCTTTCGCGGCTATGGCGCACAGAAGAATCAGAATGATGTTGTTGATAATATGCTCTTCTGGCACTTGTCGCTTCCAGCGGTCGTGGTCACGGATGATCGTAGGCTTGTCGGGTCACGTGCAATCCCCGCTGGGATTTCCACAGGTGTGGTGAGTGTTGCGGAGTTTAATGAGGGTGTGAAGGGTAGAAATGTTAATGGTCTGTTGCCGAAAATGGAAACATTTGAGGAGTTTATGAAGTGTTGATTTTTAGAGAGTGCTGTGAGAGGTGGAAATATATATTACGTCGATCGGTTGACGCGACCCCAACTTCAAGAACTACTCGGGTGAGCTTAACTTTATCAATGGAAATGTCGCATGGGCAAGGGCAACTCGCTGGATCTTCGATAACACGTCATCGCAGTCTATCGGCGAGGCAGGCGGACGTATTAGTAGTTGGAATGCCGCCAGCTTTAATGTGGGCGTGGCGACAGTCGGGCGCTGGCTGGCGCTGGAACGTCTTAATGGTAACCTCAATCCCAAGCCTTATGGTGGTAATGTAAAGCCCGTTTCTACCGAAGAAGAGCGCGCGATTCTCTTAGAATTCGTCACCGAACGACCTGATAGAACCAACGAGGAGTATCGGATGATGTTCGAGAAGCGCACGGGCAAACCCTCCAGCACCTCAACGATTTCCAGGGAGCTGAGTCGGCTCAAGTTAATATGAAAAAAAAGACTTCCAGGTTATTAGATTCCTGAGTAAAAAACATCGTCAGGTGTGTTAGGCATTTCGGGACGGTCTTATGAGCGATTTAAATCTCGACAATGTCATTATCCTCGATGAGAGGGGCCTGAATCTGGCGTTGAGTCGCTCGCGCGCGCGCCCTCCATAGGGCACACGAGCGTTTGGTGATCGACCCAGCCAGCGAGGAAAGAACGTCACGGTTGTTGCCGCCATCAACGCCGCCGGAGTTGCCTCGCAGACAACGTTTAATAACGCGCTCATCGGTCTGTGTTTCATCGAATGGCTAGAGCATTCGCTCTGTCCCACGTTGAAGCCTGTACATGTCGTGGTGATGGACAACCTAAAGGTTCATAACGTGGTGGGCGTTAACGAAGCCATCGAACCCATGCTGCTCTATTTGCCTCCATACTCGTGAGAATATTCGCCAATAAAGTTGATGTGGGTCTGGATGACGAACTGGTTTCGTACAGTGAAAGTTCGTGACGGCACGATTCTTTTGTTGGTATTACGCCGGTGTTAAGAGCACTTCTGGTTGAGTCGGTCGCCAACTGGTTTAGGCATTACAATTAAAATATACCAACTCAGGTCACGTGACCGGCACAATATATGGTTTTGTAAGCGTTCAGTCCCCCCTACTTTCTTACTCGTTTAAGCCAACGCAAGCACCGGCGCTGCCCTTCCACCACGCAACGCTTCCATAGAAGCGGTGATGTAGTCGAGCAAGCTTCGTCCCTGGCGTCGGCAGGTTTCGGCAGCGGTCCAGAGTCGTTCCATCAGCCGCAAACCCGCTTCACTCTTCGAGCCCCATGAGAGCTTACGCTGAATCACCGGGCCACGCAGTGCACGTTCGGCGCGATTGTTTGTGGGCTCAACGCCGTTGTGATCGAGGAAGGTCCAGAGCATCACATGTTTTTTGTCTTTGAGCAGCCAGCCGACAAATCCGGGCGGCTTCTCATCGAGCGCTTCTGCTTTTTTCAGCAGCTCCAGCCACCGGGGCACAACCTCTTTTTTCATCCAGGTAACAAACTCGCCTCGAGACCGCTCGCCGGCATTTACCTCGGTCCAGGCCTTTTGAAATGCCTCGCTTGATGTATGTAGTTTGGCGCCGATCTCCCCCATCGGCCCCTCTCGTGCGCCCATGGCGAAAAACTCTCGCAATAAATGAGCATGGCAGATCTGGCGTCGTTTTTGGGGCAAAAAACCGTATCCGTTATAGCGATCCGTAACGAAGATTCGCTCTTCCAACTCCCCGACAATCTCCTGGGCGAACTCCTTTCGACGACCCTCGCGCACGATGTAAAACGCCAGATTCTTGGTCTCCGCAACCCAGATCCAATAAGGCAGGTTGCCCAGTCTCCAGCCCGTTTCATCAAGCCCCACAACGCTTTTAGCGTATTGCAGTGCGTTGCGTACCTGCTCAAACCCCGGCTCAAGCGCGGTCGAGACCTCTTCAAGATGCTTTTGAAGCGTACCCAGCGAGCTCGGTGCGCCGATCACTTCGCTGATGAACCAGTCGACCTGTCGTCTGTAGTGCCCCCCATAAATCAAGCCACCAACTCGCCAAACTGAGCACCATACTCAGCCGGTGATTTATACCCGAGCGCCTGGTGGGGCCGCTCAGTGTTGTAGAACTCGACCCAGCTCTCAATCGCCTCCCGCGCCTGCGCAAAGGTCTTGAAGTTGGTCATCCAGATGCACTCCTCTTTCAGCGAACGGAAGAAACGCTCAATCAGCCCGTTCTGCTGCGGCGTATACGGCGTGATAAACTCCTGGGTCAGGCCGTACTGCTTGCAACTCCCGGTAAACGACTTCGATGTGAACACCTTGCCATTATCGCTGCGCAGCACCGGTCGCGACTCGCCGTTGGGATAGATAAGGCCAAAACGCTTTAAACAGGCGCTCTCCAGGGCTCGCTGCGCCTCTACGGCACGACCTCGGCGAGCGACGTCGATGCCAACAATCTCGCGGGTGCAGCAGTCAATCACCGCCATCACGCCAATCCAGCCGTCTTGTTCGCAATACAAACTCGTCGCATCCATAGCCCAACGCTCATCGGGCTGTGAGGCTTGTGAAACAGACTGAGCCACACGCGGGCGAGGCGTATTTACGATGCAGCGGGCCTGCCAGCCGTTCTCGCACATCAAGCGCTCGACACGTTTTTTGTTGATGCAACGCAAGTCACGAAAGCGAAGCCAGGCCCAGATTCGGCGGTAGCCCCATGTCGGGTACTCCTCAACAAGCTCCGCCATACGCTGCACGAGCTCGCGCTTCTCACGCTCCTTTTCGAGGTTGACCACCCGGCGGCTCACACCCTTTTTCTGACGCCAGACCGTCGAGCGATTCAGCGCCAAGAGCCCGCACAACCTCCGCTCGCTCACGGCCGGGTGACGTTCCATCAATCCTCGGAGCGCCACCCTGAGCCAAAAGG
>NZ_QHKO01000012.1:0-126300 GCF_003260125.1 Lujinxingia litoralis | reverse complement strand
CGCAGCATTTTGGCCTCGCGTAGCACCCGATAAAAGGTCGATTCGGAGGCCAGATACACACCGCGGTCCGCCAGCAGGGGCACGATTTGGTGAGGCGATTTATCGCGAAACTCCGGGCTGTTCGCGGCCTTGAGAACCTGCGCGCGCTCGACCGCACTCAACTTATTGGCCGGGGAGGTGCGCGGGCCCTGACGTCGGTCAGAGCCCCCACCCCGGGCGCGCCAGCGCTCAAGGGTGCGCTTGTTCAACCCCAGTACTTTGCAGATGGACGAGAGTCTGGCGCCGTCGCGCTGCGCCTCCTCCGCCCAGCTCAGCACCGTTAACCTTTCGTCTTCGTCGTGTCGTCGTCCTCGTCCTCCGAGAAATACGCCTTGAGCTTTCCCTGCAAAACCAGCAACGCCGCCGCCTCCGCCAGGGCCTTCTCCTTACGGGCGAGCTCTTTTTTGACCCGTTTGAGTTCTTTGTTTTCAGGCTCCGCGGCCTTTTGTTTCTGCGGCGAAAGCCCTTTTTCGGCAGCCTCCAAAACCTCCTGCCGAAGGCGCACCAAATCAGCCTCATGAAGCCCTTCCCGGCGCAGAAACGCGCCGAGCTCCTCCTCCGAGAGGCCGGCGGCTTCCATCACAATACGAATCTTCTCTTTGGGTGGTTTGCTGCGCCTTCTCCCGGACTTTCCGCTCACACTACCTCCGTTTACCGCTTCTCTGCGCCACCGGCCCAGCGTCGCTCGTGCCACACCCGTCTCTTCCATCAACTCGGCGACAGAGCTGCGCTCCGGCCCGAACATCTTCTGCACCACACGTTCTCTAAATCCCGCTGAATACGCCATGATAACCTCACGTTGCCGCCCCCGAATGGTTTGGAAAGTTCATGCGGCAACTACGCTGACACAGGGGGCCAGCAGAAGATTGGCGAGCTGGTGATGGGCATCGACATCATCAAGGAGGTCCATCACATGGCCAAGCTGGACCCTTTTGGCTCAGGGTGGCGCTCCGAGGATTGATGGAACGTCACCCGGCCGTGAGCGAGCGGAGGTTGTTCGGGCTCTTGGCGCTGAACCGCTCGACGGTCTGGCGTCAGAAAAAGGGTGTGAGCCGCCGGGTGGTCAACCTCGAAAAAGAGCGTGAGAAGCGCGAGCTCGTGGAGCGTATGGCGGAGCTTGTTGAGGAGTACCCGACATGGGGCTACCGCCGAATCTGGGCCTGGCTTCGTTTTCGAGACCTGCTTTGCATCAACAAAAAACGTGTCGAGCGCTTGATGTACGAAAACGGCTGGCAGGCCCGCTGCATCGTAAATACGCCTCGCCCGCGTGTGGCTCAGTCCGTCTCACAATCTTCACAGCCCGATGAGCGCTGGGCAATGGATGCAACGAGTTAAAAGATCTTCGGGTTGGCGATGAGTTGCTGGCCGATGATGGGTCCCGTCGCAGTATTTTATCGTCTGAAGCTCGTCAAGCAGAAGTAAATGTTTATAATTTTGAAGTTGAGCATGCACATACGTACTTCGTTTATCCTCGTGGTGACGATAGTGCGGTGTTGGTGCCTAATAAGGCGGCGCGGCGGCGGACACCTAGTCAGGATATAACGTCTGCATGGGACGATATTCAACAAGGCGCTAGTCGTAACAATGTGCGTAACCCTAAATAATTTAGTAATGATTAGGAGGGGTGGGGGCGAGATTTTGCCCACACAAACTCCTAATGGAGATCCCATTACTTATACAGAGCACACTGTAAACCCTAGACCTCCGGGAGGTCGGTTGGATGCCAAAAGAATTGTTACCGGTAGTGACGGAAGTGCATATTGGACTGACGATCACTATACCACATTTAATCCGTTATAGAATGATAGGAGGCGTAGTGGTTAACTCAAGACTGTATCTTGCGTCTAGTTCAGTTGCTTTTATCCGGAGTGGCGAACGTCGACTTAACATCCAGGCTGAATATGGAATGCCAAATATAGTGTGTCGAAAATTAAGAGGGGAGAAATGCAAAACCCTTGCTGGCTTCATGGTGGAAATAGGTGCAGCACTTCAGTTTTTTGATGATTTTGGCGAGAATGGCAATGCATTAAGGAGTGTTTAAGCTATTTAGATGAGTGGCTTCCTGCGGACGGTTATGTCTTGGTCTTTACTCGATGTGACTTTTTGCTTTGCAATGTTCTTGAAGATCGCGAATGGTTACTAGGCCTATTCAAAGAAGTTGCTGAGTGGTGGGCGACTCCAGTAATTAACGAGGGAAGATTTAACAGGCCGGGAAGACCATTTAAACTAATCCTTGAATGCGAATCTAAACAAACGCCTTGGATTGATCATTGCAAAAAGGTACTTGAAGAGCGTTGGGAATTGCTACCTTAAGTTACAATATTGCGCCGATCACATGACCTGAGCTTGTCCGCTCCAACCGCGATACCAAAACCAATTAATAATCGACTCACTCTTGATTGCTCTTAATACCGGCGAGACGACTTGCGGAAGAATCGTGCGGTCGCGCGGGTGTGGCTCACCTCACGATCACGCCACCACACGCAATGCGGGTGTTCGGTCGTCATTATGAGCCACGCAACATTCACAGACATCCGACCACCTCGATGAGAGCATATGGGAGCGCAGTGTCAGGATATGCTGGGCGCTGGCTTCCACCGTGCCGCTGCCGACGGGAAAATTGGCCGAATGTGCCGTGGCGTAGTGCATCAACCCGGCCTCAATCCTGTTCTCGAAGTAGCGGATGGCGTCATTCAGATCTTTGGGAACGGCGTGATTCTCGGCACGCCGTTGCCGGCGCCAGCAGCGCAGCACGGCATCTGCGCCACGAGTAGGCCGCCCGCACCGCCGGCAACACCCTGCCCCTGATCGGCGGCACCCTCCTGAGCATTGAGCCCCGCCTGCGCTGGTCCCTCACCGACCGACTTCACCTTCTGGGCGGCGTCAGTCTCCCGGCGATACAGGCGCTACGAGGCGACGCACGCGAAGGCGTAAGCGCATTTGCAGCGGTGCAGTTTTTACCTTCGTTTTGAGCACGACATCCCACTGCTCACCATGATTTACAAGGTTTGTCACCCTCATCCTCGGAGACACGCCGATCAGGACATGATAGGCACATACATCAAAGTCTCTATGCCCGAGCTCGTCACTGCTCAAGGATGCTGATGCGCACCTACCTATTTTGCCTGAGCCTTATGCTCGCGGCCTGCAACCCCAAACCCGACTCACCGACGTCGGTGGTGAGCCCTGAGGCGAACCCACCCACGCACCTTTCACCTCCCTCCGAGCGGAACGAAACGATGAAAGAAAACGCAGCCCCAATCCCGAAAACGCCCGTCGAGCCATCGCACTTCGTATTTGTCGCCAGCCCGCAAAATGCACAGATGCTCGATTGTCCGAATTGGGAGAGTCCTGAGGCCCCCCACCGCCGCCGTTCCCTGCCAATGAACGACACAACCGACTCTCCCACACGACACGAGGTGAGTTTCACCGACGTCATCGCGATCCAGAACCCCTCCGGCATCGAGGCAACACCGCACCATACCCACCCCATTGAGGAAGTCACCGCCACAGCGGCACGCGTCGCGTTCGCGCTCTCACCGCTCACCTTCACGAATCAGCCATCTTTGACCCACGACGCATTCGGTACCGATCTGTGCAAACAACTCAATGAGCTCTTCAGCGCACCCTACGTCGTCCTTCATGCCTACCCGGTCCACGTCGATCGTGGGAACTCAGCTGAAGATCCCTGGCGCGATAGCTGGGAGAGTCTCGGGACCGACCCCTCCTGCCAGAGCCGCGCATTCTCCGACCAGGAGGCGGCGCTCGCGTATGCGCGTTCGCTCATATCGGCGACCGAGTAGAACAAGAGCGCAAGGTCCACATAAGCCCTTGATCTCATTCGAAAACCAGACTTCTCAAAGAACCACCGCGCCCGAACCACAGTGGTTCTTTGAATCAGGGAGTGTGGTGCTACTCGCCAAACCCTTACCCTTCCAACCCCATCACTCCCTCCGAAAAAACGCGCCCCTTAACGCCCCCTCGCCAGATCTCCACATCACTCAAATCCCCCGACCGCACCCGAAACACATCCAGATGCTGCCACGCGGGCTCCCGCTGCCCCATCAACAGCCGCTCATTGCGTACCCGATGCTTCTTCCAGGTCTTCGCCGCCCACAAAATGATCGACTCGCGGCTCAAAATCCCTCGCGCCAGGCTCTCGACATTGCCGTTACACACAACCTCCCCATTCACCCCGCGTCGCAACGTCCGCACCACGATCTGCGACATCACCTGCCTGAACGGAAGGTCGAGCCACACCACCGCCTCCGCACGCCCCCACACCACATCCCGCACCACTGAGTAGTTCCCATCCACCACCCAGCGCTCCCCGGCCGTGGCCGCTGCAACGTCCTCACAAAACACATCCCACGAGCGCTCCTGCCACCCCGGCAACCAGTGCAACCGGTCGAGCTCCACGTGGCGATTCTCCGTCTGCCACGCCAGCCGATTCGCCAGCGTCGACTTCCCCGATCCCGAAGTCCCCACCACCACATAACGATCGTAAGGGGTGCCGTCTGCGCGGTAGAGGGTTTCAAGCGTCATGGTTTTTACTCGTGCATCAAAAAGTCAGCGGCAGCACACCCGGCCTGCCCTATAAGGGCATAGGATGCGAAGCGCTCTCTTACCAGCGCGCTCCGCGACGGCCGTGCTCTCGATGCCGCAGACGCTGCGTCAACGATAGCTCTCGCCGTAATAACAGCCTCGTGCTACTTTTCACCAAACATAAGTCAACCCATGACAAACACATGGGAACGCACGCTATTTTAACTTGAGTCTTTGATGCATCTCACACCTTCTAAGATCCACCGTCATCTCGTCCTCTGGACGGCCATCGTAGCGCTTGGCCTGATCTTCACCGGCACCGCGTCTGCCGGGGACACTCCCGACGACACCTCCTCGTCGACCCCTGCCTGCGCCGAGGACGAGATCTTCGATTCCGTGCTTGGAGACTGCCGCTACACCTTCAGCATTCGCTACACATCACTGTACACGCTACCGGCCATGATCGAGGCCTGCGAACAACGCGAGTCGATGATCGCCTGCGCGGCCTGGAGCGTGTGGGCCTGGCGTCGTGGTAGCCGGGAAGCAGTCTCGGAAAGAGCCGGTCAACTTTGCGAAGCGCGCTGCGACGCGGGCGATCCGGCCGGCTGCGCTTGCCTCGCCCACCTGGTTGGCACCGGCTCTGCTGGCTTTGAACCCGACCACCGACGTGGCCGCAGCCTCGCCAGGCAGAGTTGTGCAGGCGGCGTGGGGTGGGGCTGCAACATCAGCCGCACTCTGCTCCATGACACCGGCAACTCGGACGAAGAACGGCTTGCCGACGATGGGCTCGATACCTATGAGCGCGGCTGTGAGCTGGGAGACCCCTCCAGCTGCGCCAACCTCGGATACTTCGATGGGCGCCGGAGCCAGGGGGGCGAGCTGCTGACCAAACGCACCGCCCGCACCTACTTTTTAGAAGGGTGTGAAAAACACATCGGCTGGGCCTGCGGCGCTTACGGTGAGCTGCTCTACCTTGGCCAGGGCGGTGATATTGAACTTGAGGAAGGGATCGCATTTAACAGACGTGGCTGTGAGCTGGGAGACCCCATGAGTTGCGAACGTCTGGGCGATCTCTACCTGGACTCCATCGACTCCCAGGCGCCTGATTACCGACTCGCGTTTGAATACTTCGGGTATGCCTGCAACTCGCGAGACGCCCGCGCCTGTTATATGTGGGCCACAATCGCCGATGTTGAATTTCCTGAGCTTGAGACTCCCAAACGACTGGAGCAGGCCTATAACATCGCCTGCGTGCGGGGTCTCTCCGAAGGCTGCGTCGCCCTGAGCGACCTTTACTTGTCCGAACGCCCCGACTGGCCCGCGCAACCCGAAGCGGCACGCGACACCCTGGAGCGTAGTTGCCGCCAACATGCAGATGATTCGTGCGTGTTCTATGGCCAGCTCTTGGAAAGCGGAATCGGCGGCAACATCGACCCAAACGCCGCCCTCGAAGCCTACGATCGCGCCTGCCAGAACAATGAACCAAAGGGGTGTCAGTGGGCCGGCGCCTTGTTGATGCAAACCGAACCCGAGCGCGCCCGAGAGATCCTTAAAGAAGGGTGTGATCGTGAACAAGGAAACAGCTGCAACTGGCTCGCGCTCTGGTTGGAATCCAACGTTTCAGCAGAAAACGTTCAACTCAACATGTCCGGCCTTCATCGACGAGCCTGTGAGTTGGATGAGCCCCGCGGCTGCATCGACCTGGCATTTATGTACGAATCAGGCCGCGGCGAGTTTGCTTCCGACTCGCGACGAGCCGTCACGTATATGGGAAAGGCGTGTTCCCTTCGAGATATGATCGCCTGCGCCTATCTAGGACGCTATCTACGAGACAACATCGGCGGCCCGACCCCCTGGGACGACCACACCGCTCCCTTCTTGACCCAATTGTGCACAAACGCCCCTCCTCACCTTCCCGATGTGCGCCGCGCCGCGACCCTTTCCTGCCGCTGGCTCGCCGAAGGCTACGCCGATCACAACAACCCTTCCTCGGCCGTCGAGTTCGCAAAGCGAGGCTGCGACCTTCGCGATCCCGATAGCTGCACTCTGGCCGCAGAACTTCTTAGAGCCGAAACATCGGAGTCCGGCACACAAAACAACGCCGCACTCTACGAGGCGAAAGCCTGCGACTACGGCGGCATCGCCTACTGCTCAGACGCTGCCAACACCGCCCCTTAAAAGCGCCGCCCTTTCCTGGCCAGGAATCGCCTCTGTACCGCCGTACATCACCCTTTCTTGGCCAGGAACCGCCTCCGACCGCCGTACATCACCCTTTCTTGGCCAAGAATCGACCCTGTACCGCCGTACATCACCCTTTCTTGCTCAAGAATCGCCTCCGACCGCCGTACATCACCCTTTCTTGGCCAAGAATCGACCCTGTACCGCCGTACATCACCCTTTCTTGGCCAAGAATCGCCCCTGTACCGCCGTACATCACCCTTTCTTGGCCAAGAATCGCCCCTGTACCGCCGGCGCCGCCCTTTCTGGACCGGGAACGCGGGTGCCTTCCTGCCCCATCCCCAATCCCGCGCGCCCTCCAGGGCAACAATTACGCCTCCCGCACCCTAAAAAACCCGACCGCATCCAGGGCAAAGTCCAGCAAGGAGCCAGGACGAAGCCGTAGCAACGCTACTGCGAGTCCGCAGCGACGCCGCTGGCTTTGTCCTGGGGCGGTCGGCACCCGGCAAGGAGCCAGGACGAAGCCGTAGCAACGCTACTGCGAGTCCGCAGCGACTCCGCTGGCTTTGTCCTTCAGGGCTGGCGAGGCTCCTTGTCGCCGACCGGCGCCCTCCCTATACTCCGGCCGACATCGCCTTACCGACCGGCTGGCCGGAGTTTTGATGCGATTGCCAGCCCCTGGAATTGGAGCCTCTTATGGCTGCTCGCTCCCTCTTTTTTGCCGCGCTTCTTGCGCTTCTCACGTTGCCCGCGGTGGCCAGCGCCCAGTACGTCGACCCCAACGACAGCGTGCGTTTCGACTCGGAGCTGACCACCAACGAGTTCATGCTCACCGCGCGGGCCCGCGCGGTGGCGGTGCCCGGATTTATGCTGGGGCTCTTCTTTGAGGAGCATCCCACCCACTGGTCCGAGGGCGTCTCCAACATGAGCTACGGCGCGGAGTTCGTCTGGCGCAAGGACCGCCGCTACGAGCTCAGCGTGGCCTTTGACTACGCCGACCTCTCGATGCCCGAGGCCTTCTGGCAGGAGAAAGGCGACAGCGCCCAGCAGGCCGACTGGACCGAGATCGACATGCAGGTAGCCTCGCTGGTCTTCTCGGCCTACTGGTACTGGGATGTGCAGAAGTGGTTTGCGCCCTTTGTCGGCGGCGGCCTGGGCCCGGGCTTTATCCTGGGCGACATCGTGCGCTACGAGCCCCGGCGCAACTCCCCCTGCTACAACAACCTGGGCGGCGCCACCGAGGCCTTCACCCCGCCGGAGTGCCTGACCGCCGATGGCCGCCCCGACCCCAACGCCATCGACTTTGATAACCCCGAGGTCGAGGACCGGGTCCCGCCGGTGGTCCCCATCATCAACGTCAGCGGCGGGATGCGCTTTACCATCGCCGACCACGCCGTGCTCAAACTGGAGGCGGGGTTCTACACCTACGTCTTCGCCGGCCTCTCGATCGGCGGGCAGTGGTAAGCCTGCGCTCTCCCGGCCCCCTGTCGGCCATCGCTACAACGAGAATTCTGTCCCGCCCACACCCACACAGGAGTGTTGCATGAATAAGGTCTACGAATCGGCAGCGGCCGCGATCTTCGACATCGAAGACGGCCACACGCTTATGAGCGGGGGCTTTGGCCTCTGCGGCAACCCCGAGAACCTCATCCGGGCGCTGGCCGAGCGCGGCACCGGCGAGCTCACCGTGATCAGCAATAACTGCGGCACGGACCATTATGGTCTGGGGATTTTGCTGCAGAACCGCCAGATCAAAAAGATGATCTCGAGCTACGTTGGCGAGAACAAAAACTTCGAGCAGCAGTACTTAAGCGGGGAGCTGGAGGTGGAGCTCAACCCGCAGGGCACCCTGGCCGAGCGCATCCGCGCCGGGGGCGCCGGCATCCCGGCCTTTTTCACCCCGACCGGCTACGGCACGGTGGTGGCCGAGGGCAAGGAGACCCGCGAGTTTGACGGGCGTCACTACGTGCTGGAGCAGGCGCTCACCGCCGACTTCGCCTTTGTGAAGGCCTGGAAGGGCGACACCCAGGGCAACCTGATCTTCAAGGCCACCGCCCGCAACTTCAACCCGATGATGGCCGCCGCCGGCCGCATCACCATCGCCGAGGTCGAGGAGCTGGTGGAGCCCGGGGAGCTGGATCCGGACCAGATCCACACCCCCGGCGTCTTTGTGCAGCGCATCATCCAGGGCCAGAGCTACGAGAAGTGGATCGAGCAGCGCACCACGCGCCCGCGCCCCGAGTAACCCGAGCCGCTTTTCCCCTTCTTATCTACGAGGTCAACGATGAGCTTAACCCGCGAACAACTCGCCATGCGCGCCAGCCAGGAGCTCACTGACGGCTCCTACGTCAACCTGGGCATCGGCATCCCCACCCTGGTGGCCAACTACATCCCCGAAGGCGTCAACGTCGTTTTGCAGAGCGAGAACGGCCTGATGGGCATCGGCCCCTTCCCCTTTGAGGGCGAAGAAGATCCGGATCTTATCAACGCCGGCAAACAGACCATCACCACCGTGCCCGGCTCGGCGTTTTTTGATAGCGCGGAGAGCTTTGCCATGATCCGCGGCGGCCATATCGACGTGACGATCCTGGGGGCGATGCAGGTCAATGAGCGCGGCGACCTGGCCAACTGGATGATCCCGGGCAAAATGGTCAAGGGCATGGGCGGCGCCATGGATCTGGTCAGCGGCGCTCGCCGCGTGGTGGTGCTGATGACGCACACCGCCCGCGACGGCTCGCCCAAACTCTTGGCCGAGTGCGACCTGCCGCTGACCGGCGTGGGCTGCGTCGACCGCATCATCACCGATCTGGCGGTCTTTGATGTGGCCGCAGACCACCTGGTGCTGCGGGAGCTGGCCGAGGGGGTGACCCTGGACGAGGTCAAAGAGAAGACCCAGGCCCGCTTCGAGGTCGCCGAGGATCTTAAAGTGATGAGCCTGGGCTAAAAACGCCCGCAGGCATCTCAGAGGCCGCCCCTGATACGCGCTGGCGCCCCGGGCGCGCAGCGCGCGCGGGGGGCGGCCTCTTCGCATTTTCGTATCACCTGCACGGACACCCTTCTATGAGCACTGAGATCGCAGCCGGCGCGCTGATCGAGTTTTCCACCGGCGACACCCACCGTCTGGGCGTGGTCACCGACACGCTGGGCAAAAAGAAGCTCATCGTCCTGGCCGAGGGCGGCGACGAGATGCGCCCGGCCCGCAACGACGTGACCTTTGCGCTGGGGAAGGCCCCGGCCGACGATGCCCACCGCGCCGCGCAAAAGATCCAGAAGACCGCCGAGGCGCTGGCCGGGCTCGGCGCCGAGATCGATGTGGCCATGCTCTGGGAGTTCGCCCGGGAGTTTGACGAGCCCCAGGCCCCCGGGTCGCTGGCCGAGCTGATGTTTGCCGAGGACTCCCCGGTCCACCGCCTGGCGATGGTGCGGGCGCTGCGCGATGATGCGCTCTACTTTAAGGCCCGGCGCGACGGGACCTTTGAGGCCCGGGACGACTCCCAGGTCGCCCAGCTCCGCGAGCAGCTGGAGGCCGAGCAACGCAAGGAGGCCGAGCGCGCCCTGGTCTTCGACAAGTTGGCCGAAGTCCTTAAAGCCCCGGCCGAGGAGCGCCCCGCTCGGATGCAGGAGGCCATGCGCATCGACCCGCTGCGCGACACGATCTTCTTGCTGCAGGATTTTGCCGCCCAGGGCGAGGAATTCACCCACCGGGCCCGCGCCGAAGAGGCCCTGGAGGAGCTGGCCAAAGCCGCCGGCCGCGGCTTCTCGGGTCAGGCCCACTTCAAGGCCTTTACCCTGATGCGGGAGCTGGGCCTGTGGGACGAGCACTACAACCTGGCCCTGCACCGCTACCACATCGACGAGAGCCTCCCCGAAGAGGTGGTGGCCGAGGCCCAACGCCTGGCCGACCAGCCCTTTGAGCCGGAATCCTGGCGCCAGGACCTAACCCAGCGCTTCTGCCTGACCATCGATGATGCCTCCACCCGGGACATCGATGACGCCCTGGCCATCAACCCCACCGAGGACGGGGGCTGGGAGCTCGACATCCACATCGCCGACCCCTCGGCCCTGGTTGCCCCGGGCTCGCTCCTCGACCAGGAGGCGCGCCGCCGGGCCACCTCGGTGTACCTGCCCACCGGGGTCATTCCGATGTTTCCCCACCGGCTCAGCGAGGATCGCATGAGCCTGCTCCAGGATGAGCGGCGCCCGGCGATCACCACGCGGGTGCGCTTTGACGCGGACCTGGCGATCGTCGACACCACGGTCATCCCCTCGATGGTCTGCGTCAAAAAGCGCCTGACCTACGAGGAGGCCGATGCGCTGCTGGCTGGCGAGGGCAACGACCACGTCACGCAGATGCTGCGGCAGCTGGAGCATATCGCCAGCGAGCGCTACGCCTGGCGCGCCGAGCAGGGCGCGGCCACCTTTGAGATCCCCGAGGTCAAGGTCTGGGTGGACACCGAGGGCGATGCCCCCGAGGTGGAGGTCCACCCGCTGCCCTCGGCCTCGCCATCCCGGCTGCTGGTCTCGGAGCTGATGGTCCTGGGCAACGAGCGCATCGGGCGCTTCTGCGAACTCAACGAGATTCCCACCATTTACCGCATCCAGGAGTCGCCCGACCTGCCCCTGGACGACGACGAGATCATGGCCGTACCCGAGGGCCTGCCCCGCACCTTCGCCACCCTGCGGCGGATGAAGCGCGGCGACCTCTCCACGCGCCCCGACAGCCACTTCGGGCTGGGATTGCATACCTACGTGCAGGCCTCCAGCCCGATTCGCCGCTACTCCGACCTGATCTGCCAGCGCCAGGTCAAAGCCTTTCTGGCCGGCGAGTCGCTGCCCTACAACGCCGAGGAAATGCTCCAGGTGTTGGCGGCTGTGGAGTCGTCGAGTCGGGACGCCTCGCGGGCCGAGCGGGAGACCAACCGCTACTGGATCTTCGAACATCTGCGCCGCACCCGCGGGCAGGTGATGCACGCTATCGTGTTGGAAATAAAAGACGAACGGGCCGGACGGGCCTCTGTCTTTGTGGAGGAGTGTGCTTACAGATCCAATTGTAGCCTGAGGCAGAAGGCCTCGGTTGGCGAGCGCATCGAAGTGGTCGCCGAGCGGGTGGATCCCCGCGGTGATCGTCTGTCGCTTCGCCAGAAGGAGCCCGCCGCCGAGCCTGAGTCTTGACCCTGCGCGAGGTCTAGCAGTCATCGCGTCCTACCATCGTCCTTAACGGAGGTTCGACCATGACGTATCAGAACAGCTATGAGCTGGAGCTCGATGTGGGTTTTGCGCTCCTGGAACAACTCGAAGGCCCCCAAGGCGCGGCGCGCTACCGCTCGGGGCCCGACCAGGACGCCTTTACCTCGCTGATGCTCACCGGGGTGTACGGCGGCAACATCGACCCGGACGGCGCCCAGGAGTTCTGGATCTATAACATCGTACTCCCCGAAGACATCGAGGAGCTCGACGACGACCTCAAGGCGGTCTTAAGCGAGGAGCTCGACAGCCTCTTCGGGGGTTGGGTCTACGATGAGCGCCGCGGCAAGGTCTACATCCTGGCCGATGGCGACTCCGCCACCCTCTCGTAAGTCGGCCTACGAGCCCACTTGAGCGCCGGAGAGCCCGGCGCTCAAGCTCTCTTTGGGGGTGTCAAATCTCCCGAGATGCGCTAGGGTCGGGCGGACCACTTTCCTGCCTCCGGCTCCCGCCCGCGCACCTTGCCGCCGGGGCCCCAACCTACGCGGCACGCACGACGTTCATGGCCATTCTCACCGAAGGAACTGAAGTCGCCGGACGTTTTGTCGTCGCCGAGAGGATCGGCGAGGGCGGCATGGGCGCGGTGTACCGCGCGCTGCAGACCTCGTTGGATCGTGAGGTGGCGCTAAAAGTCCTGCACTCCGACGCGGCCTTTACCCCGCGGGCGCGGCGTCGTTTTGGGCGCGAGGCCCGGGCGGTCGCGCGCCTGAACCATCCGCATATCGCCAGCGTGTTTGATTTTGGCACCGATAACGACGATCAGACGCTCTGGTTGGCCATGGAGCTGGTCGATGGCCAGGGCATGTCACCGCTCAAGCGTGAGAGCATCGACATCCTGCGCATCGTCTCGCTGAGCGACCAGATTTTGAGCGCGCTGAGTGCGGCGCACGCCCGCGGCATCATCCACCGCGACTTAAAGCCCTCCAACATCCTGATCACCCGCGACGACGCGGGCCGCGAGATCATCAAGCTGGTCGACTTTGGCCTGGCCGCCACGCGCTCCGGCGATGAGAGCGGCCTCGGCCTGGCCGGGGCGCCCGGAGGCCTCGACGAGGACGACTCCGAGGCCGGTGCCAGCGGCAAGCGGGTGATCCTGGGCACGCCCCGCTACATGGCGCCCGAGCTCTTTCGGCGCCAGCCGGTGGAGCCCCGCGTCGATCTCTACGCGCTGGGTGTGTTGCTCTTTGAGATCTTCGCCGGCGTTCCGCCCTACCCCGGCGACGATCCCCGCGAGGTGATGCGCGGGCACCTGCGCGCGCCCATCCCGCGGCTGCGCTCCCGCGATGGCGACCTCCCCGCCGAACTCGAGCGCACCATTTACAAACTCCTGGCCAAGAACCCGGCCGAGCGCTTCCAGAACGCCGCCGAGGTCCGCGAGGCGCTCCAGGGAGTCATCAACGAGTTTAGCTACGTGCCCTGGATGGTCACCGGCCCTCGCCTGGGCGATCCGGGCCTGGGAGCCCACCCGGGCAACCTCTCCCATACCGGCTTCTTAAGTGGCTATGGCGGTCAGACCATCCCCCCCTCCCACCTCTTTGCCGGCGACACCTCTCGCCACGGCCCCGGTGGCGTGCCCCAGGCCCCGCTGGTGGGTCGGGAGCGGGAACGGCGCCTGATCGAGCGTCAGGTCCGCCAGACCGTCAGCGTGGGTCAGGGCGGTGTGCTCTTTTTGGAGGGCGAGGCCGGCATCGGCAAAAGCCGCCTCCTGGACTGGGCTCGGGTGCGCATTGAGGAGGCCGGCGTGATGCGCGTGGCCGGCGGCTCCCACGCCCGGGGTAACGCCAGCTTCTGTGGCATGCGCCAGGTGCTGCAAACCCTTCTCCAGACCACCGACGTCGCCTCAGAGAGCCTTCCCGAGCACCTGGCCGCGCGCCTGGGCCCCTGGGGCTTCTCGGCCGAAGAAGCCGACCTCTGCCTGCAGCTGATGTCGCCCGGTGGCGACCGCGCCATCTTTGAGGAGCCCGACTCTGGCGAGCGGCGCCTCTCGGTCCAGGAGCGGGTCTTCGCCATGATCGAGCGCGTCTTGCGGGAGGCCGGCAAAGAGAAGCCCTGGCTGATTGTGCTCGAAGATCTGCATTTCAGTGGCGATGAGACCTTTGCCTTTTTGCAGCACCTGGCCGTGGGCATGCACTTGGACCCGATGCCGGTGCTCATCGTCGCCACCCTGCGCACCGAAGAGGTCGACCAGGCCCCCGAGATGCGCTCGGCGCTGGAGCGCCTGGAGCGTCTGGGGCCCGAAAACGTGTTGCGCATCCCGCTCAAACACCTCGAAGGCGCCGACGCCAGCTCGCTGGTGCTCAAGATCGCCCCGGTCGACGACCGACTGGCGCACCAGATCGCCGCCCGGGCCAGCGGCAACCCGCTGCACATCACCCAGATCCTGGGCTACCTCCAGGAGAGCTCCAAGCTGCAATGGGAGAGTGGCGAGTGGAAGCTGGCCCCCGGCGTGGACATCGCCAGCGAACTCCCCGAGGAGCTCGCCGAGCTGATGCGCTATCGGCTTAATCGCCTGGCCGCGCGTAGCGAAGACGCCGAGGCCACGCGCGCCATTCTGGATCGGGCCGCCATCCTGGGTGCCGGTTTCGACTACCAGCTTTTGCGCGCGTTTCTGGGCGCCGAGGACAACGCCCCCTGGCTGAGCCAGCTCGATGAAGTCCTCGAGGCGCTGGTCCAGCAGGGCTTTCTGCGCGAGACGGGTAAGGGCGGGCGCGACGTGTTGGAGTTTGCCCACGTGGTCATGCGCGATGTGCTCCTCCAGGAGATGGAAGGCCGCCGCAGCCTGCGCCACCTCCACCGCCTGGCGGCCGCCGCCAAAAAGACCTACTACGGCAAGCGCGCCCGCGAGCGCGCCATGGAGCTGGTCGACCACTACCGCCACGCCCGGGAGCCCTCCGGCGTGTACGCCTTCACGGTCAAGGCCGCCCGGGCCGCCGCCGAGGGCGCCGACCTCAAGCGCGCCATGGCCCTCTACCGTGACGCCAAACTTTTGGCGGACTCCGACCAGGTGTCCATCGAGAGCCCGCTGATCCAGGACGTCTCCGGGGTGCTCAGCTCCGAGGAGGTCGCCCTGGAGGTGGCCCACCTGGAGCGACGCGTCGGCGAGTACGACTCAGCGCGCGAGCACTACCGCCGCCTGCTTGGCAACCGCAGCCCCGCCGTCGCGCTGTGGGCGCGCTGGGGGCTGGGCGAACTCGCCAGACTGCAGGGCGACCTCGAAGAGGCCCGCTCCTGGTTCGACGCGGCGCGCCGCGAAGTCAAAGAGATCTGGCAGACTCTGCGCACCCGGGACATCCGCCAGACCCTGCAGCTTGTCGACACCTATGCCCTCTTTGGGCAGGGCCGGCTGGCCTACGCGCAGGGCCTGCTCACGGATGCCCGTAAGCTCCTGGAAGACGGTCTGGAGCGCGCGCAGAAGATCCAACACCGCGTGCTGGAAGCGGCGATCTTGCGCCTGCTCACCGACGTGTTCTGGCGCCAGGGCGAAGCCCGGCGCGCCGAGGTCTTCTTCCGCCGGGCCTCCATCTTAGAAGAGAGCCTGGCCGACACCGAGGCCCTGGCCTTTGGCCAGCGTCTCTCCGCCGATTTCCTGCGCGAGGTGGGTCAGCCTAAAAAGGCCCTCGACCAGGCCACCCGCGCGCTGGAACACGCCGAGAGCCTGGGCCAACGCCACGATATGGCCCACTGCCAGCTCACCCTGGGCCGGCTGGCCTTCTCGCGGGGCGACTTCAAAGCCGCGGCCAAGTACCTGCGCCAGGCCCATCACACCTTTGAATCGCTGCGCGACCGCCACGGCATCGCCCACTGCAACCGCGCCCTGGCGATGCTGGCCTTTGCCGTCGACCGCCACCGCGAAACCCACACGCTCATCTCCGAAGCCATGGAGGGCTACCGCGCCCTGGGCGATCGCCACGGCCTGACCTGTGCTCGCCAGCTTCTGGGGCGCCTGGAGTTGGCGATCGACAAGCCTCAGCGCGCCCTGAAAACGCTCGCGGACAGCGTGCAGCACTTCGATCGCATCGGCGAACGCCGCCTGGTCAACTGCGCGCGAGCGTTCTACGCGCTGGCGCTGCTTCAAACCGGTGCCGCTGGCGAGGCCATGCTCGTTATCGACCAGCTCTTAAGCGATGTCCCCGAACTGGCCCTGGCCGAAGAGAGCCTCTCCGACGCTTTTGACAAACTCGCCAGCCTCCTCGAAGATGAGCGCCCTGAACTGGCCACGCGCCTGCGCGAGTTGGCGACCGAGAGCACCCAGCGTCTGGGCCGCGCGGTGGCCACGCCGGTCTGATCCCTGCCCCCCTGATGATGTGTCCCCCCTCCAAGCCCCGTCTCGACCGAAGTCTGTGCCGGTGGCGTCCCTTTGTTTTGGCCTGAGAGCACCCGATGAACCAGGATCAGCTCGAACACAAGCTCGTGCCCTACGTGCTCACCACTGCACGCAACCTGCCCTTCCTCGATCTGGAGGTCGACATCGGTCGTCCCCTCCAGGTGCTGCGTGTGGAGGATGACGAAAATGGCGAGTTCTGCTCGATCCTCAATCGCTCCAACCAGGAAGCCTTCGGCGGTCCGGACTCCATGGGCATGCCCCTGTGGGTGATGCTCGACTGCGCGATTCTTCCCTCGGCGGTGATCGGCTTTATGCTGCCCCGCGCCGACACCCCGCCCTCGATCCTTGAGAAGCTCGACATCGAGGATGACTACGAAGGCTACGTGCCCATCTCCGAGTACTGCGCCTGTCCCACCGTGGAGGCCGACTGCGTCAGCGGGTTCTCGTTGCACAGCCACCTGATGGGTCAGGGCATCGCCACGCGCACCAAGGCGCTGGCCCTGGCCATCTACAAGGCGCGCTTCCAGGTAGGGGTGACCCAGTTCTACAACCCGGCCATCCGGGTGCATGTGCGCTTTGGGGCCATGGAGATGACCATTCACCGCCCCAGCGTGCATACCTACCCCGAAGACAGCTTTGCCTACCGCCTGGAGCTTCCCTCGCGAGAGGTCCTGGTGAATATGGCGCGCGGGGACGATGTCTTCGGCCAGAGCCAGGTCCCCGAGGGCGTGCGCTGGGAGTTCGACCCCAATAACGAAGTGATGCAGGGCCGTCTGCGTCGCCACCTGATGGAGGGCGGCCGTGTCTGGCTGATCCCGCCGGGCTGGCGCGCCAGCGAAGATGGCTGCGAGCTGCACATGGTCCTGGACTCCTGATGGCCACCAGCTACGAGCTAAAGCAAGAGGTGGAGACCCTGCTCGATCAGGAGCGGGGCACGATCTACAAAGAAGCCCCCCACCGCGTGGCGCTGGTCTACCCCTCGCCCTACCGCGTGGGCATGAGCTCGCTGGGGTTTCAGACGATCTACCGCGTGCTCAACGAGCGCGATGACGTGGTCTGCGAGCGCAGCTTTCTGCCCGACGACCCCGATCGCTATCGCCAGTCCAACACGCCGCTCTTTACCTTTGAGTCGGAGACGCCGGTGGGCGACTGCGATGTCATCGCGTTCTCGCTCTCCTATGAGCTGGAGCTGATCGGCATCATGACCTGCCTGGAGTTGGCCTCGCTGCCGGTGCGCGCGGCCGACCGCGGCGACAACTGGCCCCTGGTCATCATCGGTGGCCCGATCACCTTCTCCAACCCGCTGCCGGCCGGTCCCTTCGCCGATGTCATCGTCATGGGAGAGGGCGAAGAGCTGATTCACCTGCTGATCGACTGGTGGAAGGACTACAGCGACCGCGAGCAGTATCTCAAAGACGTCGCGATGCTCCCGGGGGTCTACGTGCCCTCGATCCACGGCGAAACCTTCCGCACGGTGGCCCAGGCCCGGGACACCTGCCTGCCGGCCTACAGCCCGATCATCACGCCCAACACCGAGCTCAGCTCGATGCATCTTGTCGAAAACGGGCGCGGCTGCCACCGGGGTTGCTCCTTCTGCGTGATGCGCCGCACCACCAACGCCGGCATGCGCCCGGTCGCCCCGGAGCGGGTGCTGGCCACGGTGCCCGACTACGCCCGGCGCGTGGGTCTGGTGGGGGCGGCCACCAGTGATCACCCCCAGATTCTTGATATTTTACATGCACTTGTATCATCCGGACGGGAGGTCGGTCTCTCCAGCCTGCGTGCCGATCGCCTCAACTCCGAGTTTGTGGGGCTGCTCGCCAGAGGCGGCGCGCGCACGCTGACCGTGGCCAGCGACGGGTCGAGCCAGCGCATGCGCAACTTCGCCAAAAAGGGCATCAAAGAAAAACACCTGCTCCGCTGCGCGGAGCTGGTGCGCGAGACCAACATGAAGCTGCTCAAGCTCTATATGGTCATCGGATACCCCGGCGAGACGCTCGAAGATATGGATGAAATGATCGCGTTTCTGCTGGAGCTCTCCAAGATCTGCAAGGTCGCGCTGGGCATGAGCCCGCTGGTCGCCAAGAAGAACACGCCCCTCGACGGGGTGGGCTTTGAGGAGCACAAGAGCCTGGAGCAGAAGATCAAACACGTGCACAAGAAGCTCGGGCGCAAGGTCGACATCCGGGCCACCTCGGTGCGCTGGGCCTGGATCGAGTCCGAGATCTCGCAGGGCGGGTTTGATATGGCCGACGCCGCCGAAGCCGCCTACCGCCAGGGCGCCTCCTACAGCGCCTGGAAGCGCGCGATCCGCGACCACAAAAAGGGCCTCACCCCCCTGCGCAAGCCCGAGAGCGAGCGGCTGATGCCCGGCGCCTTGCTGCCCGATGAGTTCGCCCGCGCCTGAAGCGAGCACCGCGCGTTAGTCGCGCCCGGCGCGCCGGGAGTCGCCCGCCGGATGGCACCCCTGCCCCTGGTGGGCCTGCACCTCAATGCGGACCTCGCCGATCGGCGCCTCAAAGGCCATCTCCACCGGGAGCGCGCGGGGAGCGAGCTCAATCCAGATCGCGCCCAACGCCTGCACGCTCTGACCGGCAGGCCGCGGAGCCTGCTCGGCCTCGTGGTTCAAAAAGGTCCGGCTCAGCGCAAAGCGCTGCGCGCGCAGCGCTCCCACCTCGGTCCAGCGCTCTTCCACCCGTCCGGGAGTCACGTCCAGGTAGACGAGCTTCCAGCCATCCCAGACCACAAAGCGCCGACGCCCCTGAAGCTCCCCCTGACCGGCCACCTCTTCGCGCAGACGAAGCATCCAGGAGAGCAGGTCGTGACCATGTCCCGGCAGGCGAGCCTGCTCGCGCCGGGTCACGCCGCGAAACTCCCACTCCGTGCGCACCCGGGGCTCGCGCACAAAGCGACTGCGGTAGCGTCGGGGCTCGCCACGCTCTTCAATGAAGGTCTGCGCGCGCAGCGCCGCCCCGCCCTCTTCGCGCAGCGTGTCGAGCTGCACCCGAAACGGGTGCACCTGACTGGCCATCCCGCGACTCTTAGCAAAGAGCCTCCCCTGGGCGCGGGCGCCCTCCAGACAGCGCACCTCCAGCGAAAGATCAGCCAGATGCGCCGGGCCGTAGCTCACCCGGTAGCGGGCCTGCTCGCCAGTCTCCGGCTCGCCGGCCTCGGCCAGGCCCCCGGGCAACGCCCAGAATGCCACCAGCGCCAACGCCGCGATCACCGCCCCCCGCCTTGCTCTCATCCACGTTATCGAGCGCAACTTCAGCCTCACTACTCCAAAAAAAAAGCGGGCAAGCCCGCGAGAAACTCGCCGCTTGCCCGCTTGTACTTCGACGCAGACGTCGCTCAGTTCTTCAACGCCGCCAGCGTATCGGCCGAGTCAGCACCGGCATCCGCCGCCACCGTGTTGCAGTAGACGCGGGTCTGGGAGAAGCCCAGGAAATAGACTCGGAAGAAAATTCGACTCTCCACCACACCGGCGCCATTGGGGCAGGTCGCCTCCAGGTTCACCGGGCTATTGAGCGGAATGAGCTCCAGAATATGCAGGCGAAGCTCTTCGGCATCCGGCGTCGACTTCGACGGATTGTAATCCGGCGAGGTCACGATGCGGTTGTGGAAACACCCCGTGGAGGGGAAGGCGAGTGCAGCGACAAGCGCAAGCATAACAAAACGTGCCATGATACTACCTCCTCGATGGTGGGTTAGATGAAGTCCGACTTGAACTCGCTCTGCACGACTTCGCCGGTGTCGCCATCGACAACCTCATGTCCGACGACGGCATCGTCTTCATCGAGGTAGAAGTTATGTGCCATGCCCGACGCACAGGTCACTCGCACCGTGCTCGGGGTGTAGATGTTCAGCGTCAAGCAGCTGATGCACATATTCCCAAAGGTTTGCACCGTCTCCACACTCTTGACCGGCCCGTTGCACAGCTCGTGCGCCACCACCGGGCGATCGTTGTTGTCGACCAGACCAAAGAGCAAGAAGCTGCGCGACTCCTCCATCACCCGGCCATCCGACTGGCGATCGGGGTAGGTGAAGGTGTTGCTATAACACCCGGTAGCACCGGCGACCAAAAGCGCCAGCGCCAACATCATCAAACCATTTCGAATCATGTTGCCCTCATCAAAAGTGGACGACCTGTCGAGTAGCCTCGACCCAACATGAGGAGCCAGCGATACGTACCTGAATTCAGAAGACGTCGCTTGAAACTCCAACTCCCAAAGAACCCGCATTGTTACGTGGCCGAGGAGATAGCACGCCCCTTCGCGGAGTGTCAAACCAGCGACCCACGCGAGGTGCCAGAGCTTCAGGCCACACGCCGCTCTCGGGTGCGGGCGCGCCTCATTAAAAAACGCCCCGTCGCGGATGCGAGGGGGCGTCTAAATAGCTTCAACCGGTCACCCTGAGTGACCGGTCTTCAAGATCGAGGTCTTATTCGACCACCGTGATCACCGCGCAGCCCACGCGACCACCGGCGTTGCCGGTGGGCTGGCTGACCAGGTCATCTTCATCGGCGTGCACGATCATCGCCTGACCGGCCACGTTGTTGAGGCCTTCGCGCAGCGAAATCATCGTGTCCACGAAATCGAACTCCGCCACGCCCTCTTCGTTGGCGGTGATGTTGCCAAAGTCACCGGCATGACGGGCGTTATGTTCGTTGGCCGGGCCACCGTGCTCATGCGCCTCCGGGTTGAAGTGGCCACCGGCCGACTTAAAGTCGGGGGCTTCGCACACCGTGTTCTCATGCACGTGGAAACCGTGGTTGCCCGGGGTCAGACCGCTGACCGAACCGCTGACCTGCACCCCACCGTCGGCGAGTTCTTTGAAGGTCACCGTGCCGATCTCTTCGCCTTCGGGGTTGATGACGCGGGCGACGGCTTCGGCGAGCTCGGCGCCTTCTTCCATCATCCCTTCGTGCATCTCGCCGTGGCCTTCAGCGCCTTCCTCCTCGGTGACCTCTTCCTCGGTGGCCTGCTCTTCGGTCATCGGCTTGTCTTCGGTGGGTTGCGACGAGCTGCAGCCCGCGGCAAAGAAGCCCACGCTCAACAGACCCATCATCAGCAATCGCATCATCTTCATGTGGTGCTCCTTCTCAGTGTGTTGAAACGGCAAAACATACGCATCACTGCGGGCTCTCCCGTAATTATACGCCGGCGGCGCAATGGCAAGCCCGCATCTGTGCCAACGAGGCAACATCACCCCAGCTCGTTTTCAATCCATGCCATCACTTCAGCGGGGCCGTCCACGCCGTTGAGACGGCTCATCTCCTGGATGCCGGTGGGGCTGGTGACGTTGACCTCGGTGAGCCGCTCACCAATCATGTCGAGCCCCACAAAGGTCAGCCCATCGGCCTTGAGACGAGGTCCGACGGCCTCGCAGATGGCCTGCTCGCGCTCGGTGAGTTCGGTCTTTTCGACGCGCCCGCCCACGTGAATGTTGCTGCGATGTTCCTGCTCCAGGGGCACGCGCAGGATCGCGCCCATGGGCTTGCCATCGAGCATGAGCACGCGTTTGTCACCCTGGCGGGCCTCCGGCAAGTACTGCTGAACCATCACCCGGCGAGTGCCCCCGTGGGTGGAGACTTCGATCATGGCGTTGAGGTTGCGATCCTCGCTGCCGATCACAAAGATTCCCGCGCCGCCGTGACCATCCAGGGGCTTGAGCACCGCTTTGCCACCGACCTCCTCGGCAAAGGCCTTGATCGATTCGGCCTGGCTCGACACCAGCGTGCGGGGGGTGTGATCGCTGAAATGCAGGGCGTAGAGCTTCTCATTGGCATCGCGCAATCCGCGGGGCCGGTTGAGCACCAGGGTGCCCCGCTCCTCGGCCAGCTCCAGCAACATCACCTCGTACATGTAGGTGTCGTCAAAGGGCGGGTCCTTGCGCATCCAGACCACGTCCATCTCGTCGAGCGAGGCCTGGCGTGCCTCACCATAGCTGACCGGGTCCACCGGGTCCTGGCGCAGCGTCACGGGCTGGAGCATGGCAAAGGCCTCATCGCCCCGGGCCTCCAGCGACTCCGGCCGCACGTAAAAGATGTCGTGGCCGCGCTGCTGAGCACCGAGCATCAGCGCAAAGGTCGTATCAGCAAACACGTTGACCCGGGTTAAGGGGTCCATCACATAGGCGATCTTCATAGGTCCTCGTCGGGCGCCGGCAGGCCGGACGCATCAGGTAAACGCGGGCCGCCAGGCCCGCGCGCTTATCCTCCGGAAGACGCGGCATCCGCGCTCGCGTCCCGGGTAAGACGTCGCACCGCGCTCTCAGGTAACACAAAGATCTCCGAGCTCGAAGCCAGACGCGCGTTCTCGGCCCCTGAACTCGGGCATCCGCGCGCGCAGCTCCCGGCCCGCCCGACTCTCCGACGCCTCTACTTGCGGGATCCCGGGGTTTGGGTCCACTGGCTCAGCGCCTCTCTGCGGCGGCGCCGGCGCGACATCATCATCACGCCCAGCAGCGCAAAGAACGAGGGCACCATCACGATGTTGGCAAACTGAATCGCGCGCTTCTGCTCCGGGCTCACCTCGCCAATGAGACGCGGCAGCGACTTGCCACGAATCTGCGAGAGCGCACTGTCCTGAACCAGCCACTCCACCGAGTTCAAAAAGAACTGCGCTCCCAGCCCGGCCAGGCGCTCATCGAAGCCGGTCTCACGCTGCGGCCCCATAAAGTCGCCGCTGCCCACCACCAGCAGGCGCCCGGGCTGCGGCTCGCGCTCCAGTTCGGCCTCGCTCTTGCCCGCCGGCAGCGGGTGCTCCGAATAGTAGCTCGGGAGCATCCCCTGAACCGTTGCCGCCACCACAAAGGGCCCGGGCTCCTCCTCGGGGGCGGGCTCCACAAAGGTCTGATAGCTCATGTCGGCCGGCGGCGAGGGCAGTCGCGTGGAGCCGGCGGAGGTGCGCAGCACCTCGTGAAACTCCAGGGTATCGCGACCACGCAGGGCCTCATCAATGCTCAGACTCGAGGGCACCGGCAGCGCCATCGTGGAGAAGTCGCGCACAAAGGGCAGCTCCGGATCGATGTCGGTGATCGAGAAACTCCCCGGGTGGCTCACCCGGGCCAGCCCCTGCGGCGTGGCCACCAGGCTGAAGGAGAGCGCGCGATCGCGATCGATGACCGTATCGGCCCGGTAGGTGATGCCATAATGACCGAAGAGATCGATGAGGTTGGAGTCCAGGCGCTTGCGCATCGTGGGCAAACGCGAGGCCAACTCGGGCATCTGCTGGATCTGCTCCATAAGCTGGCGCTGCATCGCCTCATCGATCACCGTGGCGCTCTGGAACCACCCCACGCTGCCGCCGCGCTGGAGGAACTGATCGATGGCAAAAAGCGCCTCCTCACTGACCGACGCATCCACGTTGAGCAGCACCAGCGCGTGCACATCGTCGGGGATGGGCTCGGCCTGGCTCAGATCATAGGTGGTGGCTTCGATGAGGTTGCCGTAAAGCTGCGAAAACACCTGCTCCAGGCTCTGCACAAAGTCCGGCTGAGCCACCGGCCCTCCGGCTCCGCTGGCAAAGGCGATGCGTCGAGGCTCGGGCCGACGCAGGTTGAGCAGGGCCCGGGTAAACTCGTACTCGAAGTTATCGAGCCCCACCTGGCCGGTGACCTGAAGATCGCGAATCACCTCGCTCTGCTCGCCCTGGATGAAGGCCACCCCTTTATAGATCGCCCGCAGCGAGACTTCTGATTCACTCTGCTGCCCGATGGCCACCTGCTCGATGCCAAAGCCGGCCGCGGCTTCCTCCTGCTCAGGGCTCTCTTCGGGGGCGATGATTTTAAAGGTGAGTTTTCCGCCGCTGGCGGCCTGATACTCCGAGAGCAGATCGGCCACATCCTGACTTAAGGAGTGAAAGGGCGCCGGAAGATCGGGAGAGATAAACGCGTGCACCTCCACCGGCTCCTCCAACTCCCGGACGGCCGCTCGGCTGGGCTCGCTCAGGGTGTAAATCTGGTTCTCGGTCAGATCCAGGCGCCAGAAGACCTGGCTCATCGCGGCGTTGGCGGCCACGGCGATCGCTACCAGCAGCACGCCCATCACCAGGGTATGAGCACGGCTGATCAGGCGACGACGGGCTCCCGAGTGGGTGTTGGTTTGACTCATGGTTTGCTCCTCGTTCGGTTCGTCCTCAATGCCTCGATCACCAGCGGCGCGCGCCCACGCTCAGCGTGGCCACGCCCAGGCTCACTCCCATCACCGAGAGGTAGTAGAAGACGTCTCGCGCATCGACGACCCCGCGGGCGATGTTCTCAAAGTGGTAGCTCGTAGAGAGGTACTCCGCCGCGCGTACCGCCGCGCCGGAGGCCGGCCCCACAAGCTGATCGACCAGGTAGAGGAAAAAGCAGATCGAGAACGCCACCAGGATGGCCACCACCTGGTCGCGGGTAAAACTCGACGCCATCACCCCCACCGCCGCGTAGGTCGCGCCCAGGAGCATCAACCCGATGTAGCCCGCGCCCACCGCGCCCCAGTCCAGCTCGCCGAGCATCGAGAGGGTCAGCGGATAAGGAAGCGTCATCAAGAAGACCACGCCCAGGAGCACCACCGCCGCCAGGAACTTGCCGACCACGATCTGCAGATCGCTCACCGGCATGGTCATCAAAAGCTCCAGGGTGCCCGAGCGTTTCTCGCTGGCCAGAAGCCCCATGGTGATCGCCGGCGCAAAAAACGCCAGGAAGAGGGGCGCCTGACTGAAAAAGGCCCGCAGGGACACCACGCTGATCTCCTGAAAGAAGTTCAGCCAGAAGAGCGCCCCGGTGATGACGAGAAACAAGATCACCACGATGTAGGCCACCACCGAATTGAAGTAGGTGCCCAGCTCGCGGCGAGTGATCAGCAGAATATTACCCACGTGAGACCTCCTCTTGGCGGGCGTCAGCGGCGCCCTCCCCTGCGCTGGGGACGTTGGATGCGGCGTCGCTCAACGCCTCCTCCTCCTCGTCCTGTTCCACCGGCGACGGCGCGGCGGCTTCAGTCTCCGAGGCCCCCTGCGCCCCGGACTCACCAGCCTCCGACACCTCCCCTTCTTCGGTGGACCCGCCGGTAAAGAGGCGAAAGATCGACTCCAGCGTGGGCTCCTCCTCGGTCAGGCTTAAGAGTTCGTGCTCCGCCGGCGGCTCCGCGGCCAGCAGCGCCCGGCGCGTCTGAGCTTTATCCCGGGTCTTCAGCCGAAAGCTCGCCATGGTCGGAGCCCCACTGACCGCGTAGACCCCCTCTACCCCGGGCAGCTCCGCCAGCCAGGTTTGCAATGCCGCGGTGGGCTCGCCGGCAAAGCTCACCCGTAGCCCGGGTTCGGCCTGCGCCACTCGCGCCTCCAACTCATGGAGCGAGCCATCGGCCACGATCTGACCACGGTTGATGATGATGATCCGATCGCAGACCGCGGTGACCTCCTGGAGGATATGCGTGGAGAAGATGATCGTCTTGTGCCGGCCAATGGTCTTGATGACGTCGCGGATCTCAATGATCTGGTTGGGATCGAGCCCGGTGGTCGGCTCGTCGAGCACGATGACCTCGGGCTCATGAATGATGGCCTGAGCCAACCCCACGCGCTGACGATAACCCCGGGAGAGTTCGCCAATCGGGCGGCCCATCACCTGCCCCAGGCCGGTGAGTTCGGCCACGGCCTGAATGCGCTCCTGGCGACGCGCCTTCGCCACCCCGCGAAGATCGGCCATAAACTTAAGGTAGTCGTAGACGAGCATCTCGTCGTAAAGAGGCACGTTCTCGGGCAGATAACCGATCCGCTCTCGCACCTGACGCGAGGCCTGATGCACGTCATACCCGGCCACCCGGGCGCGGCCCTCGGTCGCCGCCATAAAGCAGGTCAGAATCTTCATCGTGGTGGTCTTTCCGGCGCCGTTGGGCCCCAGAAATCCCACGATTTCCCCGGGTTTGATGCTAAAACTGATGCCGCGGAGCGCCTCGAAGTCGCCGTAGCGCTTCTGGAGGTTCTCCACCACGATACTCTCGGCGCCGGAGGCGCCGCTCGTCGAGTTCGTCTCCATGATTCATCCTCAACACACAGGTCAATGAAACGATCGCGTCGCATGCGTGGTTGCAGGCCAGGAGAGTGGCTCCCCTGCCCGGTGGGGCGCGACGATTCGCCGCGCGCTAAAGCGATGTAGGCGCCCTAAGCTCACCCGACGCGATTTTTATTCCGGTCGCTCATACCTACCCTGAATCCATAACACAGCCATGTCGATCCCCACGAAATTTGAGCCGAAAACCCTGCGCGAACTCCCCCTGGACGACGACGCCCTGCAGGCGCGCCTCCTGGAACTCACCACCACGGTCGCGGCGCTGCGCCAGCTCTACGCCAAGGAGCCCGGCCCCCTCAACGCCTCGCACCTGGGCCGGGCACTCCAGCAACGCTCTCTGGCGCTGCGTCTGCAGGAGCGCTACGACGAGGCTCGTCAGAACAAGGATGAGGCCATCGCCATCTGGCGCGAGCTGGGCCGGGCCAAGGCCACCTTCCTCTGCCGCCTGCAACGCGCGCTGATCGACCACCAGCAGGGGGCCTATGCACGCGCCGCCGAGACCCTGGAGGCGTTGGAAGCCGAACTCGACGCGGGTTGTGCCGTGTACACCGACCAGCTGGCCGAGGCCCGCGCGCGCTGCTACCACGCCCTGGGACGCCGTAGCGACGCCCTGGCCCAGATCGCGCGCGCGCTCCAGGTGCGTCAGCAGCGCGGCAACCCACGCCATATCGAAGCGACGCTGGCCCTGCGCACAATCATCACCGAGGCCGGATGAAAGCGCGCCGCCAGGCCGTTACCCTGCCGAGCTGCCCCCGGCTCCTGTGACCACGCTGCCCTCCCCTGCCGAGCGATCTCCACCATGTCTGAGCACAAAGGCCCTATCTCCCGCACTCGCCGCTTCACGCGCCTGGCCAGCATGACCGCGAAGGTGGCGACCAACTACACCCGTGAACGCGTCACCTCAGTCTTTCGCGGCGAAGAGGCCACCGAAGAGGCCCGACAGGCCGTCCATCTGGCCAACGGGGAGCTGATCGCCAAAACCCTCGGCGAGCTTAAGGGCGCGGTGATGAAAATCGGCCAAATGGCCTCGGCCGGCGCCGACCTCCTCCCCAGTGAGCTCTCCGAGCCGCTGAAAGCACTCCAGAAAGACGCGCCGCCGATGCCCTACGAGGTGATCGCCGAGCAGATCGAGCGCGAGCTGGGCCAGCCCCCCGAGCTCCTCTTTAAGAGCTTTGAGAAAGAGCCCTTCGCCTCGGCCTCCATCGGCCAGGTGCATCGCGCTATCACCGACGACGGTCGCGAGGTCGTAGTGAAGGTGCAGTACCCGGGGGTGGATCAGGCCTGTGATTCGGATCTCAAGCAGCTGAAGTTCGTCTTGAAAATGAGCGGCGTCAGTCGCAACCACCGCCGATCCTTCGACGCCCTCTTCGAGGAGATTCGCGACCGGCTCCACGAAGAGCTCGACTACTGCAATGAAGCCGACAACGTGCGCCTCTTTGGCGAGCTGCACAAAGACGACGACTACATCGTGGTGCCCAAAGTCGTGGGTGAGCGCAGCTCTCAGCGCGTGCTCACCCTGACCTTTGAGGGGGGCGACCGCCTCGAAGAACTCGCCACGTACCCTCAAGAGACCCGCGATCTGATTGGCGAGCGCCTCTACCGCATGTCGCTCTCCCAGATCTTTGTGCACCGCGCGGTTCACGCCGATCCCAACCCGGGGAACTACGCGTTTCGGCCCGACGGCACGATCGTGCTCTACGACTTTGGCTGCGTAAAACACGTCTCCGAAGAGGTGGTCAAACTCTTTGCCGACATCATCGCCTCGGGCATGAACGAGGACTATCAGGCGATGGAAGAAGCGATGGTCAAGATCGGCGCGCGCCTGGTCGATGGGCCGCCGGTCCCCGAATCGTTCTACGTGGCCTGGCGCGAGGACATGATGACGCCCTGCGTGAGCGAGCCGATCTACGACTTCGCCAACGCCGATCTGCACGAGCGCGCCCCAAAACGTCTGCGCGCGTCGATCAAGTACATCAACAGCTTTCAGCTCCCGGTGCAGATCGCCTATCTCAACCGCGTGGTCGGCGGCTATTACGACCACCTGCGCACCTTCACCCCGCGGGTGCCCTGGCGCGACCTGGTGGCAAGCTACGTGTTCGAGGCCTCCTCGCTGGAGCGCAACACAGCCTGGTGAATCCGCGTATCACCGGGCACTCCCACCCACAAAAGCGCCGGCCCCTTAAAGGGGCCGGCGCTTTTGTGGGTTGCATGTACTTTTCAACGCCCGGCTCAGCGCCGGTTCAGCTCCAGACGATCGGCGGCGGTGAAGAAGAAATCGGCCTCATCCAGCCCCTCCAGCCCAACCTCTTCATGACGCACCCGGCGCACGACCAGCTCCAGGGTCTCGGCCTCTTCCCAGAGCGGCCGCAGCAGGGCTCCGGGCACCGAGAAGGCGCCGTCATCGGTGGTGCGGCACTGCACGCGGCGGCGCTCGGGACCAAACCCGGCGCTGACGTCGATATAAACCTCGGTGGCCGGCTGCGCCACCCCGAGCTCCCAGACCAGATCCACCGGCCGGGAATCCGAGATGAGGGCGGCCTCCTGGCCGCGCAGCTCGGCGCCGTTGATGCCCACCAGCACCATCGGGTCGGGGGCCGCCAGCGCCTGGTCGAAGCCACCGATGTGGGGGCCTCCCGGCGCGGCAAAGCGGTAGAGGGCTCCGGGGAAGTAGTCGAGCACCGCGCCCTGGCTCTCCCAGGCCCACTCACTGCCGTAGACCACCCCGTAGAACGCGTTGAGCAGGTCGGGCAGGCGCCTCGGCGCCAGCAGGGCATCGGCGGTGGGAGCCTCCACGGCGATGTCGCCCACATCCAGCAGGTGCAGCGAGGCCTGCTCACTGCTCATTGCCGAACGCTGACCGTCGATCGCCTCGCAGGTTCCGGTGGCCAGCCCGCGGGTCGGCGTCCACATCTCCAGGGCATCGAGCGCCGGCCCCACGGCCACACCGCGGGCGTGGATAAAGTGCGCCTGCACCGCCACGCCTTCGCTCTCCCAGGCCCGCGGGTAGAGAAACTCGGCGGTCAACGCCCCGTAGCGCACCTCGTGCGTCAGGGAGTCGTCCACCGGAGCGCCCAGCTCCTGGCCGGGCTCCTCTTCGGAGCAGCCTACTGCGAGCGTGAGCGCCAGCGCGCTCACCGCCAGATGTCTTAGCTTTTGCGTACCCAAATGAATCCTCTTTGGTGCAACTTCACGCATGGAGGCCAACCCTAACATGAGCAATGACGAGGTCAAGACTTGCCCTCTGCACAGCGCTACTGGCGCCCGGCGCGCCGGCTGCGCTAATGTGCCAACGTCGCCCACCGGCCCGCCATTCAAGCCGGCTCTCCCCGGCCGCGGCGCTCACCCTCCTTCTTTCCCCGATACCAGCCTTATGAGCACCTCCTTTAAAGGTACCCACACCTACATCGCCAGTCCCGAACTTCGTCAGGTCGTCGACATTGCCGCGGCCCTGCAAAAGCCCCTGCTCATCCGCGGGGAGCCGGGCACCGGCAAGACCCTTCTGGCCTACGCGGTGGCCGAAGCGCTGGGGATGCCCCTGGTGCGCTGGCATGTCAAATCGACCACCCGCGCCCAGGACGGCCTCTACCACTACGATACCGTCCAGCGACTCAACGACTCGCGCTTTGGCGATGGCCAGGTCAACACCATCGAGAACTACATCCGCCTGGGAGCCCTGGGCCAGGCCTTTGAGAGCCCGACCCGCACCGTGGTGCTCATCGACGAGATCGATAAGGCCGACGTCGAGTTCCCCAACGATTTGCTCCACGAGCTCGACCAGATGCGCTTCACCATCAGCGAGACCGGGCGCGAGGTCGTGGCTCGCCAGCGGCCGCTGATCATCATCACCTCCAACGCCGAAAAAGAGCTGCCCGACGCGTTTCTGCGCCGCTGCATCTTCCACTACATCGAGTTCCCCGATCCGGAGCTGATGCGCTCAATTGTGGAAGTTCATCACCCCGACCTGGATCGCCAGCTGATGGAGACCTGCCTTCAGCGCTTCTACTGGCTGCGCGAGCAGGCCGGCCTGCGCAAGCGCCCCTCCACCAGCGAGCTCGTCGACTGGATCGGCGCGCTGCTGCGCGCCGGCCTCCCGGCCGAGGCCCTCCAGGATGACTTCCCCTTCCTGGGCGTGCTCCTCAAAAAAGAAGCCGATCTGATGCGTCTGGCAAAGCGCCGCTGATCCCCTCTGTGGGCGGAGTGTTGCGATGTTCATCGACTTTCTCTACCTCCTGCGCCAGGCGGGCATCCCGGTCTCGACCACCGAGTACCTGGCCCTGTGCCAGGCGCTGAAGCTGGGGCTGGCCCATACCAGCCTGCAGGGCTTCTACGTGTTGGCGCGGGCCACGTTGATCAAACGCGCCGAACACTTCGATCGCTACGACCAGGTCTTTGCGGCCTACTTTAAGGATCGCCCCTTAAAGCTCGAGCATCAGTCCAGTGAGCTGCAGGACGATCTCCTGGAGTGGCTTAAGGAGGCCGGCCCCCTGCCGGCGCTCAGCCCCGAGGAGATCGCCCGGCTGGAGGGCCTGGATCTGGACGAACTGCGCCAGCAATTCGAAGAGCGCCTGGCCGAGCAGGACGCGCGCCACGACGGGGGCAACCGCTGGATCGGCACCGGGGGCACCAGCCCCTTTGGCCACTCCGGCCACAACCCGGCCGGGGTGCGCGTGGGGGGCACCGGTCAGCGCCGCTCCGCGGTGCAGGTGGCCACCGAGCGCCGCTTCCGAAATCTGCGCACCGATCTGGTGCTCGACACCCGCCAGATCAGCCTGGCGCTGCGCAAACTCCGCGACCTGGCCCGCCAGGGCCGCGCCGACGAGCTCGACATCGAGGCCACCATCGAGGCCACCGGCAAAAACGCCGGCGACATCGAGATGGTCTTTCGCCCCCCGCGTCACAATCGCCTCAAACTGCTCCTGCTCATGGACGTGGGCGGCTCAATGACCCCGCACACCCACCTCACCAGCCTGCTCTTCTCGGCGGCCAACCGCGCCCACCACTTCCAGGCTTTTGAGTCGTACTACTTTCATAACTGCTTCTACGAGACCCTCTACACCGACATGGAGCGCCGCCAGGGCCGCGCCACCGCCGAGGTCCTGGCCGGGGTCGACGAGTCCTGGCGCTGCATCGTGGTGGGCGATGCCGCCATGGCCCCCACCGAACTCAGCGCCCCGGGCGGCGCGATCGACTACTACCACTTCAACGAGGAGCCGGGCTCCGTCTGGCTGCAGCGCCTGGCCCACCGCGTGCCGCGTACCGCCTGGATCAACCCCGACGATCCCCGCTGGTGGGGCAGCTACACCACCCGCCAGATTGGCCGCCTCTTCCCCATGTTCCCCCTCACCCTCGAAGGCCTGGACCGGGCCATCGCCGAGATCCGCTGACCTCAGAATTTTTACTTAAGCCTCCGACCGCCCCTTCTGCGCGTGCAGATCCCCCACTTGAGCCCTCGACCGCCCCTGCTGCGCGTGCAGATCCCCCACCTGGGCACCCAACTGCCCCTGCTGCACGTGCAGATCCCCCACTTGAGCCTTCGATCGTCCCCTCCTGCGCGTGCAGAACGCCCGGCTCCCCCCCCACTTACGCCGCTGAGTCCTTAGTAGCGCACCACCAGCCCGGCGCTCTGCTCGACCCGGGTGGCAAAGTTTCGAAACGCCGGATACTCCGGGGGCATCACGCGCTGGCGCGGCAGGTTCACCGCGGCATCGAGGCGCAACTCGCCATCCTCCAGTCGGGTGTTGCGGGAGTAGCTCCCAAAGGGCGTCTCCAGCGCCAGGTCGGTGGCAAAGAGCTCGGGCTCGGCGCCCGGCGGCAGCTGCAGACGCAGCGCATAGGATTGTTCACGCTCATAGCCCACCCGCAGGGGCAGCTCCCGGGAGGCCAGCGAGGCGTAGATCCCGGCGAGTTCTTCGGTAAAGAGGGTGGTATCAATCTGGTGGCGTTGGTCGACCTGGCGAGCGAAGCCCTCGCGCACCAGCTCCGCCTCAAAGACCAGGGGCGCATCGACCTCCCCGGCATTAAGCACCTCAAAGCCTGCGACCCGCGCGCCCTTGATGAGCTCCTGCACGACCTGATCGATGTAGCGGGCCCGATCCTGCTCATCCTGCCTGGCGCGCAGCGCCGAGCGCACCCGCACCGCGCGCATCCCGCCAAAGGTGTAGCGGGCCCGGGCGTGCAGCGTGCCCTCCTCGTCCACGCGCCCTTCCACGTCCACCTCTCGGGTGGGGCGGCGCGCCCGGTCGCCCTGCACCGTGGTCTCCTGGTAGGAGGGGCAGCTCACGCAGAGGGCCCCCTGCCCCTGGACATCGCCATCGACCGCGCCCCACATCGCGTCGGGGCCGGCGGCCTCCAGCCAGGCCTCTTCGCCAGACTCCGGCAGCACCACCCGCAAGAGCGGGCGCCCGTAGCGACCGAAATCGCCCACCGGGTGACGCGCCTCCGGCTGCTCCCGGGCGCGCGCCAGGTACATCTGGGCCTCCACACCCACCAGCTCGTACACCGCCTGCAGCACCACCAGGGGGCTGCCCCGACCGAGCAGGAGCGCGTGGTTGGCGTCGGTGGTCAGGGCCAGGGGGCTGGGCTGAGCAAAATGCTCCGAGACGGCGTAGAAGAGGCGGCGCACCTCCGGGTCGCTGAGCTCACCATGCCCGACGGGTCTCCCCAGCCACTCTGCGGTCCGGGCGCGCAGCGCCGGGCCCACTCGCCGGCTGGCCAGGAGGGCATCGGCCACGTAGCGGCGGTCGGCCTCAATGGCGCCGCCCTCCACGCCCACGCGGTACTCCTGCACCCAGGGGAAGACCTCTTCGCTGGTCACCGGCAGGGGCTCCGGCGTGGGGCGGCGCTGATCGGTGGCCACAAAACGCACCCCGCGCACCCCGTCGATCTCCACGGGCTCGGCGCGGGGGGCGCCGTTGGCGCGGATGAAGTTCAGGCCCTCATCGCCCAGCACCACGTACTCGCTATGGCGCGTGGAGACGTCGCCCATCCTGAAGAAGAAGCGCATGCCCTCCACGTGGCTGCGCACCGCACCGGGGCCGGCAAATTGCAGGTAGGCCACCTCGATCATGTCCCCGGGCTCCAGGCCGGGCATGCTCAGGGTGTCTTTGCCGGCCACCTCCTCGGGCACGCGCACCGCGCCGGAGGCCTTGATCGTGCGTACCAGCACCGGTTGCGCGCCGCGGGGGAGCTCGACCTCGGCGTAGCGATCGATGGCCCCGCGGGTCATCAGGCGCACCACGGTGTGGGTGAGCGTCCAGGATGAGCCATCCTCGAAGTAGCGCCTCGCTGCGTAATCGAGCACGTAATAGGCCTCGTCCAGCGCCAGCTCGGCGCCGGGTTCACCGCCGGCGCGGGCGATCTCGGCGCGGGCGGCCTTCAGCCCGTCGGGCATCGCCCCGGCCAGGGGGAGGCGCCCCTGAAGGCTGGCGATCCGCTCGTCGACCCGGGCGCTGTGCCCGTAGCGGGCCTGAGCCTGTTCCAGGGTCTGGAGGGCCTGCTCGGGTTGACCGGCCCCGACCAGGAGCTCGGCCTCTTTGAGCCAGAGGCTGGCCACCGAGGGCATCCGAGCCCGGGCCTGACGCACCGCCGCCAGGGCGGCCTCGGCCTGCCCGGCGCCGCGCAGCGCGTCGGCATGATCGAGCTGCGCGCTGATCCGGTAGGGCTGGCGAGCGGCCTGACGCGCGGCGAACGCCACGGCCTGAGGGCTCGGGCCCCGGGCGTCGAGCCAGACCTCTTCGAGCTGCGGGCAGCGCTCCCAGCTCTCGGTCAACTCCCGGGGGTGAGGCACATAGGAGCGCCCCGCGTACAGGCTCTGCAGGCGGCTGGCGGCCGTGCAATCGGCCGGCGCCCACTTAAGCACCTCCTTCCAGGCCTGCTCGGCGGCCGGGCGCACGCCCTGGGCGGCCAGAAAGGAGGCCCAGGCCTTGAGCGCCTCGATATCGCGCAGGCGCTCCCCGACCACCGCCGCGTCGCGTGCGGCTTCGAGCAGGCCGCGGCGTTCGCTCTCGCTGCCGCCCTGGCGCAGGCGCTCTGCCAACGCACTGAGCACCCCGGGACTCTCTGGCGCGCGCTGGTAAGCCGCCCGCGTGCGCATCAGGGCCTCGGCATCGCGAAGCTGCCCGGGCACATCCCAGCGCGTGCGTGCCTGACGGGCCCAGAGCAGCTCGGCCGCCCAGGAGAGTTCCCCGTCCAGACGCCCGCGCAGCGCCTCCATCGCCGCCTCAAAGGCCGGGACCTGCCCGGCCTGCAGGGCGCTGTTGGCCGCCCACCACAGCGCCGAGGCCGACGCGGTGGCCGGCGCGCTCAGCACCCCGGCGGCCGGCTCCAGCTCCCAGATCGACTGCGTCGGGGAGCGGACCTCCGCCTTTGCGCGCGTCTGGTCCGGGTTCGCCGCGGCCACAAAGTGCACCGGTCCCGGCCCCAGCACCGGGCCCCGGGAGGGCACCACGCGCAGCTCAAAGCGATCGCGGTACCCGCCGGCGTAGGCCACTTTCATGAGCACCCGGTGGGTGCCCGGCTCCAGGCGCAGCCGGCGCATCATCCGCCCGCTCTCGTAATCCTGCTCCTCAAAGGCCAGCACCTCGCTGTCTCCCACCCAGACCCGGGCTGCCCCCTGAAAATCACCGTAGAGGGTCACCTCCTGCGCCTTATCTCCGGCGACCTGGAGCGCCGCCTCCAGGTAGTAAACCCCACCGCTGCCCAGGCGCAGCGCCTGATCGGGGCGCTCCAGCTCCAGCACCTGCGTGGGCTGCCAGTTGGCCGGCGAGGGCCGCGCGATCTCCGGGCTGCGGTATTGGTCGGCGAGCCAGGCGGAGCGCTCCGGAGCAAAAGGGGTCGGGGCGTCGAGCAGGCGCCAGGGCGACATCAGCGGGCTGACCCGGAAGTGCGTGGGCACCCCGGCGCCCTCAAACACAAAGGGCTCGGCCACCTGCGAGCGCTCCCAGCGATCGCGGGCCACCTCCCAGGCCAGCTCCGTCAGCGCCACGCGGGTGAGCGGGTGCTCGCGATCGTAGCGCACCTCGGCCAGCAGCGCCGCCAGGCGCTGCGGCCCCTCGACCACCTGGCCGACCAGCTCGCTCAGGCGCAACGCCGCGTAGCGGTTGAGCGCCTCTCCCGGGTGCCCGGCCAGCTGAGCGCCAAAGAGTTCAAAGGCCGCCTCCCGGTCGCCCTCCCACAGGGCCATCTCCCCGGCGACGAGCAGGGCCTCCACGCCCCCCTGGCCGGCCACCTCCGCGGGGGGCACCTCCTGACCGCGCAGCCAGGCCTCCATCGCCCGGGCCCCGGGCGACTCGGCCTCAAACTCCCAGCGGGTCTCAACCGTCGGAGGGCCACCGGCACACCCCGTCACCAGCAGCGCCCCGGCCAGCGCCCACACCATCCCCATCCGCGTTGCTCGCCATCGACTCATCGGCCACCTCCCTCACCCACCAGCCTCAGGGTCTGGTTGAGCGTTTCATGCACCTGACTCACAAAGGCGCGAAACGCCTCGTACTCCTCAACCGGCACGCGCTGCACCGCGATCTCAAAGGCCACATCCACCACCAGGTCCTCGGCCGTGGCATGGTAGCTCACCTGCATCTCACCAAATTTGGAGCGGATCTGCCGATCCTCGGGCACCCGCTCCACGGCGCGCTGCGGGCCGAGCACGTAGCGCACGCGGGTCTCCTCGGCAAAGGGCACGCGGAACATCCGGTCCTGGTGGCGGGTCGTCTCCCCGGCGTAGGCCCCGAGCACATCGCGGGGCACCGCCAGCGGGTAGAGGTAGCCCGCGCCCTGCCCCCGGATCACCTCGCCATGCTCGGCCTCAAAGCGCACGCGGGTGGGCGCCCCCAGGGCGTCGATCCCTTCGTACTCGGCCTGCCGCAGCGTGAGGGCGCCGTAGATACCGGCCAGCTCCCGCTCCAGCGCTTCATCGCGGCGCTCCGGATCTTCGAAGAGCTGCCGATAGCGCACCGCCCGCGCGCCGTGGGCCTCCAGCTCCCCGCGCATCACCGGCTGCTCCCCGCTTAAGTCGATCTCCAGGCTCTGCACCAGGCGGTTAGCCCCGGGCTCATCCACCGGCATGGTCACCCAGCGGGTGCTCCCGCCGTCTTCCACGACCAGCGCCTGGGCGCCCTGGTCCATCGAGGTCAGCTCAAAGGGCCCGTTGTACTCGGCGGTCGCATCCAGGAAGAGATCGAGCCCGGGCACGTAGGTCACCGCGTGATTGAAGATGTGCATGCTGGCCACCGAGCTCTCCACCGCCCCCAGGCGACGGGTGCGCACCAGCACCATCTCGGCCTCGACCCCGGCCTCCTCCAGCATCACCTTGAGCAGCGCGGCCTTGTCTTTGCAGTCGCCGTAGCGGTTCCGCAACACGGTGGAGGTGCGGTAGGGCTTCCAGCCGTGAATCCCCAGCCCCACGTGCAGGTAGCGGGTGTTGCGGGCCACGTAATCGTAGATCGCCTCGACCTTTGCGCGCTCCTCGGTGAGCCCGGCTGTCAGCGCGGTGACCTGCTGGCGGATCGCGTCGTCGACCACCAGCTGCTCCTCGATCAACTCCCACCACCAGCGCCCGATCGCGTCGTAGTCGGCCTTATTGGAGACCATCACGTAGTCGTAGACCTCGGTGTAGCCGGGCTGCTCATGGTCGGTGTAGACCCGGGGAACCTCCCGCAGCTCAAAGCCCTGCAGGCGCCGGCCCGCCACCGTCTCGCCAGCCGGCGTGGTGTCGACCAGCACCTGATGCGGCAGCCGGGGCGGCCGAAAGTAAAGCTCCCAGCTCTGCGGGTAGGCCACCGCGTAGCGCACCAGCGCCGCCGGGCGGCTCTGCTGCACGTAGTGCACCGCTCCGAAGTAGTCGCCGCGGAAGTTCTCGTTGGCCACCTGGTGGACCACGTACTGAAACTCCACCAGATCGCCCACGCCCACGTTGTTGGCCCGCAGGTTCAGCTGCTCGGAGTCGTTGTAGGTCGTCGAGCCCTTGCGGGACTGCCCGCTGCGCCATTCATCAAAATCTTCGCTCACCGTGCCATCGGCCTTGTGCACCCGCACGGCCAGCACCTCCACGCGCTCATCGCCCCCCTGAAAGCTCACGCCCATCTGCCGGGCGGCGCCAATGCCCCGGGCCTCGATCACGCGCACCACCCGCTGCTCAAAGCGCCGGGCCAGCCCGGTGGCCCCGACCTCCACCACGGCCTGATCCACCAGATAATCGCGATCGTAAGGCCCGGGCGGATGCGCCTGAGCCAGCCCCCGCAGGTCCTCCTCGATCCAGGGCTCGTAGAAATGGGCCCGGGGCGGCTGCATCAACTCGGCCCGGGCGCGCAGCCCGGCATCCTGGGGGCGCAGCGCCAGGGCGGCCTGCATCGCCTCGGCGCTCAACCCGCCCTGCCCCTCCTGGAGGTAGAGTTCGGCCTGGCGCTCATGCAGCCCGGCGTCGCCCGGGTTCCAGGCGATCAGCTTCTCGAGCACCTCCCGGGCCTGCGCCAGCTCGTTGCGGGCCTGAAACACCCGGACGACCTGCTGCCCCCAGGCCATCGACCAGGGGTTGAGCTCCCACTGCCGACGCGCCACCGCCAGGGCCTCCTCGCTCTTGCCGGCGGCCAGCGCCTCTTTCATGGCCTGCCACTGGTAGGCCCCGGAGCGGCGCAACACCCCGTTGGCCAGCTCCCGCAAGCGGGCAGCCTGCGCCCGATCTCCGTAGCTCTGGTGGGCGTCGGCGGTGGCCCGCACCCAGGCCGGCACCCGCTGGCGGTCCGGGCCAGCGGGGCCCGGCCAGCGCTCCAGCACCTGCAGGGCCAGCGGCCCCAGATCCCGGGCCTGATACACCCGGGCCAGCGCCAGACGCGCCGGCAGGTAGCCGGGCCGCACGGCCACGACCTCCTCGAGAATCTCCCGCTGCCGCTGCCACTCCTGGCGCGCGCTGCCCTCTCCGTAGGCCTCGGCCAGGAGCAGCGCGCTCTGGGCCCACCGCGCACTCTCGGGCGTCTGAAGCTCGCGGGCCCGCTCCAGCAGGGCGACCCGCTGCCAGCGCTCCTCAAAGAGCGGGGCCAGCTCGACGAGCACCTCCGGGCCCGGGGCCTGCGGGGCGCCGAGCACCTCGCGGGCGACATCGCGCCAGGGCGTAGCCCCATCCTCGGGCTGGAGGTACTGCCAGGCCCGGGCGGCCCGCGCCCGCGCCCGCGCGCCAGCCCGGGGCCGGGTGGCCACCCGGCGCACTGCCTGGAGCGCGCCCGCTTTGGCCGCCGGCGCTTCGCCCGGCGCCAACGCCCGGGTCGGCGCCCCGGCGCGCACCTCAAGCGCTCTCTGCTCCCCGTCGACCAGACGCGCCACCAGGCCCAGGCGCCCCCCGGCGCTGGAGCCCAGCTTGATCACGATCTCGTGCTCCCCCTTGCTCAACCTCAGCGGCCAGCTCTGGGCATCGAGCCCCAGTCCGGGCTCTCCCTCCGTAGCGCCGAGCGGCTCGCCATCCACCCAGACGCGGTACGCCCCGGCCGCCCCCACCTTCAGCTCGGCCCGCACCGCCTCGTTCACGCTCACCCGCGTCGACAAAAACACCACCGCCGAGGTCGCCGGCGTCACAAAGCTGCCCACCGACCACACGCATAAATCATCGGCCGCCGGCAACGCTCGCCAGTCCACCGACCCCGAACGCCCGGGGTAGGGCCCGCTCACGCGGAGCTCGGGCCCCACCGCCTCATAAAACCCCTGCATCGAGGGGTTCTCCAGCGGCCCGACCACCGACCACGCGTTGAGGCAGCCCTGCTCCTGGCCAAAGGCCTGGCGATCGGGCGCGTCGGCCGCCCCGCGGTCAAGCCGGGAGCGGGCCTGCTCCCGGGCCAGCATAAAGTCCACCGTCGACCCGCGCACAGCCCCGGCCCGCGCCCGCTCCACATACCCCTCAAAGAGCTCCCCCGGGAGCAGCCTGCGCAGCTCCACCAGCTCGGCGGCCAGCCCCAGCGCTTCGCCCTCCTGGCTGGCCTCGGCCAGCGCCTGCACCACGCGCTCCGCATCGCTCGCAACACTCTCCTGAGCGACGGCCACCGAGGCCCCCGCCCACACCAGCGTCGCGCCCATCACCGCCCCGATCCCTCTGCCGATCCTCATCCGCGCTCTCTCAATAGAACTCACCGTTGGGTGCACGCGCCCTCGATCGACGCGCCCGCTCACAACCCCTCGTCCCCTCCGGAATCTTCCGACGTGCCCCCCTGGCACACAGCCCGCTCAGCCGGAGCGCCGCCCGGCTCCCACCGCCAGGAGCACCGCTCCCAGGGCCACCACCAGAGTCACGCCCCCCAGCACCAGCGCGTGCCCGGGCTCCGCGGACGCCGACGCCTCAGCCGCCTCCGCATCCGGCGCGCCCCCTTCCACCACCGGCAGATCGACCACAAAGGTAGGAAAACTCACATCGAAAACCATCGGCCAGACCCGCTCTCCCACCTGCGCTCGCCCCATATGCCGATAGCCCCCGGCGCCCTCCATCATGATGCGGTTCTCCAGCGTGACCGCCTCGGGGCGCTCGGCGCAGGTTGAACTCACATGCAGATGCACCCGACCGTCCTGACCGAGCAAGTTCACAAACTGCCAGTCCTCCAGGCGACACGCCTGACCATCGGCCCACACCCGCACCCGGCGTACCATGTACGAGGCCATCTCCTCCTGGTGGGGCTCCAGCATCGCCAGCCGCACCGACTCGCCATGGTCCAACCACCCCAGATGATGGGCCAAATCCGCCCCCGACACGCTCACCAGCTGCTCGACCTGCCCGGTGGCCTGGTCGATCTCGACCACGTGCATGCTCTCGTCGCTCTGGTGCGCCCCGGCCACCGAGGCCCGGCCCATCCCCAGCACCAGCACCAGCACCGCCGCCGCCAGCCCCCGACCCATCCATCTCATCATCATCCCACTCACTGCCTGCTCCTTGATCGCGAAAACACATAGACCGCGCCGCCCTCACAGGCGCAGATCAGCATGCGCATCGACATCCTGACCTGGTGAATCGGCGCCGGCACCTGCACTTCCTGCGCCGGGTCGCTCTCCCCCGGGGCGTAAATCAGCATCCGTCCGTCCTCCCCGGCGGTGACCAGGTAGCCATCTTCGCGATAGGCCACCGCGCGCCCCTCGCCATGGTGTCCCCACAGCGTACGCGGGCGGCCGTCGCCCTGGCGCATCACCCGCACCGCCCCGCTGGCCTCCACCCAGGCCACCTCTCCCTCGCGGGTGGCCAGCGCCATCACGCGGCCCCGGCCCTCGATCTGGTCGATCAAGAATCCCTGCGCATTCCAGAAACGCACCTGCCCGTCGACGCTGGCGCTGATCGGCCCCCGAGCCCCCAGGGCCACCGCGCTGATCGCCGCCGGATGCGTGGCCAGCTTGCCCACGCAGACCCCCCGCTGCAGATCCCAGATCCGCACGCGCCCCCGGGCGTTGCCGGTGATCACGCGGCGAGTGTGAGGATCGATTGCGGCACAGCGCAGAGTGTCGTCGCCGGTGGAGATCACCGCCTCGGCCACCCGGGTAGTCTTGCCCAGCGCGGCGCGCGGCAGCATCCACAGCCCGATCCGCCCATCGCTGCCCACCCCGCATAACGAGGCCTCATCCACCAGAAAATCGAGCGCGATCAGCGCGCTGCTCACGCCAAACTGCGTCTCCAGCCCGCCGGAGGGGTTCCAGAGGCTGACCTGCCCGCTGCCGCCGCAGATCCCCAGCCGCCGTCCCGTCTCGGCGCTGGCCAATACCAGCGCGCCGCGCTCGTTCACGCGCACCTGATGCGTCGGCTCATAATCGCTCAACGCCGCCGAACGACGCTTCAAAATTCCCATCGGCGGCGCGCCGGTCACCGCCCGATCCCAAAACTCCACGATCGCCAGCCCCACCCGCTGTGCCACCTCCTGCTCCGAGGAGTCCGGCTCGGGCTCGGGCACCCCGAGCTCCTCGTCGCCCCCCTGGTTCCCGGGCGTCAGCCGCGCCGAGGCTTCTGCCGCGGCAGGCCCCATCGCCCCGCTGAGCCCCCCGATGGCCCCGGTGGACTCATCGCCCAGCGTCATATCGGCCAGCTCGGCATCGGCGCGCAACACGTGCCGCAGATGTTTGAGCCCCTCGCCAGCGTCCTCGTCCACCGGGGCGCGCCCCCCCAGGGTCTTCTCTCGCCAGGCAAAGCGACTCAAATCGCGGGAGCGCTCTGAGCCCTCCCCCGACTCCCCCGGCTCCCCAGGGTCCACTGGCGAGCGCGTGCCGCCGGGCGCATGAAAGAGCCCGCCCCACATATGCGTGGCGTTGCCGTAGCTCTCATCCACCTCGTCGTTCTCGTCGCGCACCGCGGCCGGGCGCTCTTCGGCAACGGGCAAGGGGGTATCTTCCGCGTGGCCCCGCGCCGGCGTCGTCGGCAACACCGGCGCGCCCAAAACCTCGGCCGGGTCCAGCACCTCGGTCAACGCCTCGCCACGAGCCGCCTCCGGCTCCGGCTCCGCGCCCCCGCTGCCCACCCCGAAGGGCCCCCGGGGCGCATCCTGCGCCCTCTCGTTTGCATCCAGAAAAGAGGTCAGCGTGTGGGCCCCCGACGCCTCGGCGTGACGCGGTGCCTCGGCCTCCCGCACGACGGACTCCAGCGCGACGGGCTCCTGCACAACAGACTCCGCGTCGCCCTCCATCTCCGATGCCCGCGCCAGCGCCTCCACCCGGGAGACTTTTAGCTCGTGGGTGGAATCCACCCCGGAGGGCACACTGGTGATCGCGACGTCTGCATCGGGAAGAGCGGCCGCGTCGGGAAGAGCCGCCGCGTCCTCCGCCGGCGTCGGCGTCGACTCCCGCGGCTCCCCGGCCACGCTCGCCACAAACACCTGCTCAAAGTCCAGCGCATCGGGCACCAGCGCGATGCTCGCATCGCCGGGCTTCAGCGGCACCGGATTGTAGAGAGGGTCCCGGCCCGGCGCCTTGCGGGCCTGCTCGGGCGCCCCGGCCCGCACAGCCGCCGCCGACACCTCGCGGATCACCTCCGAGGGCAGATCAAAGCCCGGGCCCATGATCTCCAACGGGTCGACCTCCGAGACCTCCGCGCGCTCCACCACCTCGGAGGCCTCGACCCGAGTCTCCTGCGGGGCCTCGTCCCCTTCCTGCTTGAGCCGCTGCGAGGCCGCCCGCAGGCGCGCCAGAAGCGAGGGCTTCTCCTTTGACGGTGCCGACACGCGCCCCGGCCGGGGCAGCCCTCCCTCTTTCAGCCCCGCCAGCCCCTTCTTCTCAATCGAAACCCCCTTCTTCAGCCCCTTCCGGCCCGGCGCTTCCGTCGAGAAACCCTCCTGTACCGCCGGGAGAGACCCTTTCTTGGCCAGGAAACCCTCCTGTACCGCCGGGAGAGACCCTTTCTTGGCCAGGAAACCCTCCTGTACCGCCGGGAGAGTCCCTTTCTTGGCCAGGAAACCCTCCTGTACCGCCGGGAGAGTCCCTTTCTTGGCCAGGAAACCCTCCTGTACCTCCGGGAGAGTCCCTTTCTTGGCCAGGAAACCCTCCTGTACCTCCGTCGGAGCCTTTTCGGGCGTCACAGCGCTCGTTGCCCCTCGTTCGGACAGCTCTCCCTCGGCGACCTCGGAGATCGCACTGCGGACAAGGTCGCTCAGCCCCTGCTCCGCGCGCCCCCCGGCCAGAGGCAAGCCTTCCAGGGTGCGATCGCTCTCCGGCAGAACCGGCGGCAAGTGCCCCTCGGGCTCCCGCGACGGGCCCTGTGTGGCTTGGGAGGCGCTTTCCGGAGTCTCGACCTCGTCGGCCAGCGGCAGCTCGGCGAGGCGCGGGCTTACCGCGCTCTCGGGATGCTCGTGGCTCCAGGCGTTGAACCAGGCCTCGGAGGAGTCTTTGACATCGGCCTCGCTCAGCGCCTCCAGAGCTTCTTCCAGCGCGTCGAGATCCGCGTCGATATCCGCGTCGCCGCTCGGAGCCGGATCCGGGACGGGGCGCGCCAGGTTTGCCGGCGTCTCATCCGCCACCGGCGGCTCGTCCTCCGTCGAGGCGCCTGGGCCTTGCTGCGACGTGCGCTCCTCAGGGGCGAAGACGCGCTCGGCGCTGACCATCGCCTCGTCCATCACCGCCAGCGCGCTGCGATGTTCGGCGCGCTCGCCAGGCCGGCCGCGCTCCTCAAAACGCCGCACGCTGGCACTTGCCTCCGCCGGCGCGCGCCCGGGCTCCTCACCAGGCGCCTCGCTCGGCCCCCCGGCGAAGCTGGCCAGGTCAAAATGCCCCCCGAGCTCAAAACGCGCCACCGGAGCCTGGCCCAGCACCCGGACGCAGGCCATCGTCTCCAGCGACCACACCCGGGCGGTGCCATCACGCGAGAGGCTGGCCAGAAGCCCCGGCTTCAGCCACATCATGTCGGTGACCCAGTCGGCGTGACCGCTCAACACCCCCTCGAGCTGGCCGCGCGCCCAATCCCACACGCTGAGCCTGCCGTCGTACGACGCCGCCACCACCAGCGTGGTGCGCGGCACCGCCATCAGCCGCACCACGTAGTCCTGGTGAAACCCGCAGATATAACGCGGCTTCAACGGCAAGGCCCCAAACATCCCCACGCTGTTATCCCAGGACGCGCTCACGACCACCGCGTCGCCCCCGGCCCAGCACACATCATCGACCCAGCCGGCATGATCAAAGCGCACCGCATCTAAGGGTTCCTCTGCCTCCAGGTCCCAGAGGTACACGCCGTTATCCATGCACCCGGAGGCCAGGCGGCGTTGATCGTCGCTAAACGCCAGCGCCAGCGGCCAGCCCCCCGAACCGCGCAGCTCCCGGACCACCTCCAGGGGCTCAGCCTCATTGAGCACCGTGGACCAGATCGCGATCAGGCGATCTCGCCCCGAACTGGCCAGACGCGCGCCATCTGGCGAGAAGCAGAGCACCTCGATCGTATCCCCGTGGGCCCGGGCCCGGGCCACCCGCGGAGCGTCCGCCCCGAGGAGCTCCAGCAGGACCACCTCGCCAGTCTCAGCTCCGGCCGCCAGCCGGTGACGCCCTCCCTCCGCCTCCCGATGACTCGTCGCGGTGACCAGGCGCAGATCCAGCACCACCTTCCACAGGGTGCGCAGCCCGACGCCTTGCTCCCCGGACTCCACCACCGACGTCAGATCCCAGCCCACCACCTGACCGCTGCTCAGCGCGGTGATGAGCACCGTCTTGTCGATCGCCAGCCCCACCACCTGACCGACCCCCTCCAGACGCAGCTCTCCCACAGGAGCAAGCGCCTCCGGCTCCCCGGCGCCAGCCAGGGTCCCCTCATCGAGCTTCCAGATCTCTATCGGCGCGCTCCCCACCGCCATGGCGAAGAGACGCGACCCTGCGTCATGGGCGAACAACGGGCGCTGCACCATATCCCTCTACCCTCTGCTGCGAAGATTCGACCGCCAGCCCGGCCGGGGGGGCGACGCGCCGCGCGATGCGGCCGTGGGAACCTCGAAACACTACGCCATCGCCCCCACGCTGAAAAGAGCGGCGCCACTGAAGGGACTTACCGGCATCGCTGGACACGCCGGCCGCACCGGGGTTCAATGACTCCGCTCACCTGCCACCTTATCCCGGGCTCGTGCACCCTTAAGTCTCCCCTGACCGCCTTCTGCTTGAGATCGACCATGCTCTGCTCCCCTCCCCGCGCGCTGCTTCCCCTTCTTTTGGCCCTGATCGCCCTCCTGGGCCTGAGCGCCTGCGAGCAGCTCCAACAGGTCGCGGAGTTTGTCGACTCCATCAGCACCGGCGCCCCCTGCGAGAGCGGCTTTGACTGCCTGGGCGGCACCTGCTTTGGCGAAGACCAGGGCTTTGGCGGCGGCTACTGCTCGGAGCTCGGCTGTGAGCAGGAGGGCTGCCTGGGCTTCTCCTCGGAGTGCCTGATCCTGCCGGTGGCCGGCCTCACCGGAGAGTCCGCCTGCTTTGAGCGCTGCGCCCTCGACAACTCCTGTGACCGGATGGGGGAGGGCTACGTCTGTACGCTGGTCGACGACACCGCCATCTGCCTGCCCGAGGGGCTCAACGTGGGGCAGGAGCCCGGCAAACCCGGCGCCCCCTGCACCAGCGACGTGGCCTGCCAGGAGGGCCTGACCTGCCTGACCAACCTCTACGGCGGCTACTGCACGCGCCTGAACTGCGATTCGGACGACGGCTGTCAGGACGGAGCCCGCTGCGTCACCCTGAACCCACAGGCGCCAGCCGAAGACCAGGTCCTGGCCTGCATGGCCGCCTGCCAGCAGGACCAGGACTGCCGCTTCGGGTATGAATGCCGCCCCGGCAGCGCCGAGGAGCCGGCCTACTGCCAGGAAACAGAAGCCCAGGAGGGCCCCCGCAACCCCCAGGGGGCCGACGACGGGGAGCGCTGCGCCTCGAACCTGAGCTGCAAGGGCGCGGCCTGCATCCGGGAGCTCGAAAAAGACGATGGCCAACGCTCCTTCCCCAACGGCTACTGCACCACGCGCTACTGCGCCGACGATGGCGACTGCAACGGCGGCATCTGCGTGGTCCAGAACACCACCCCCGGCTGCATGGCCGCCTGCACCACCGACGATGACTGCCGCCAGGGCTACACCTGCCGCAGCGGACGGGAGGGGCGCGCCTTCTGCGACTCCATCGCCGCCCCGCCGGCCATCGACGTCACCGGCGCCCAGGCCCTGGAGATCTCCTGCGGCTCCCGCACCACCTACCCGGTGGAGGTGGCCACCGGCGCGCAGAGCTTCCTGCTCACCCCCTTTAACCCGGGCGGCACCGCCCTGGAGCCCCGCTCGTTGCAACGCCCCGACGGCTCCACGCTCAACATCCCGCGCGACTACGCCTTCCACGCCATCAACCCGGCGATCTTGACCTCGATGGCCCCGATGCTCTTCCCGGCCTCCGATGACACCTCGTTAGCCCGCACCTTTGGCGCGGGCACCTACACCCTCAACGTGGCCTCCGACGCCGCCGAGACCTGCCACTACGTCATCGCGCAACCCGCGCCGGGCACCACCCTGCACCTGCGCTTCTACCTGATCGGCGTGCCGGGCCTGAGCGCGGCGACCGCCGCCGCCCACTCCGACCTGCAGGCGGCCATCTCCACCATGCGCGCGATCTACAGCACGATGAACATCGCCGTGGAGGTCGCCCACTACACCGAACTCTCCCTGGAGTTGAGCGACTCCTACAGCATCATCCGCGACCTCGATGACGCCTTCGAGCTGGTGAGCCTCTCCCAGGCCCCGGGGGCCTCACTCGACGAGAACCTGGTGGTCAACGTCTTTCTGATCGACGACTTCGCAGTAGAAGACGCCCCGGGCCTGCTGGGCATCTCCGCGGGGCTCCCGGGGGCGGCCGGGCTCCACGGCAGCCCCTCCTCCGGCCTGGTCTTCTCGACCGCCGGGCTCGGACAGGACAACGCCACCGTGGGCCAGATCATGGCCCACGAGATCGGCCACTATTTGGGGCTGCGCCACACCACCGAGCACCTGGGCAGCGCCCAGGACCCGATCACCGACACCCCGAGCTGCCTCTTCCCCGACCTGGGTTACTTCTGCAGCGACGCCAAAAACTTCATGTTCCCCTTCTCCCTGGGCCCCGATCAGCGCCAGACCACCGCGGGGCAATCCTTTGTGCTGCGGCGCAACCCCCTGGTGCGCCCCTGAAAGCCGCCTGTGAATCCCGGGCACGCGCCCGACGTCTGACCCTGGTGCGCGCCCCCAAAGCCCGCGCTCTTGCTCACGCTGCTCCCTGACCTTTAAAAGGCCCGACCATGCGCCTTCGCTCCCTGACCCTCGCCATGCTCCTGTTATCTGCGCCGATGCTGGCGGCCGCGCCGGCCCGGGCCCAGTCCGCCCCCCTGACAAGCGCCCCCGAGGTGCCGGGCACGCCGGGGCGCCCCGATCCCGACGCCGGGGACAGCTCGACAGATGCCGGAGAGCCGCAGGGGGTCGCGCGCCTGCCCTTCGTGCTCGCGGGCTTTGAGCACTTCCCCGATCGCAAAGAACTCGACCGTCTGGCGCCCCCCGCCGAGATGATCGCCGGGCTCCAGAACCTGCTCTTTGATCCCGACCAACGCCCCCTCCTGCGCCTGCGCGCCATCGACGCCCTCAGCCTCTACGCGCATCCCGACGCCCATCTCCCCCTGGGACGCCTGGCTGCCGCCGATCACCGCCGCGACGACTTCCCCCTGGACGCCCCGGCCCGCACGCGCCAACAGGCTCGCCATCGCGCGCTCACCGCGCTGGCCCGCGCCGACCACCCCGAAGCCTTCGAGATCTGGCGCGACGCCCTGGGCCAAGACGACCTCCAGGTTCGCCTCACCGCCATCACCCTGCTGCGCCGCCACGCCCCCGAGCGCGCCCGGCCCCACCTCGAAAAACTCGCCGCCACCGACACTCGCCCCGCCGTCCAGCGCGCCCTGCTTCGCCCGATCGGGGGAGCCGACAACGCCCCCTCACGCCCCATCCCCTGACGCCCGCGCACCCCACGCAACCCCCTGTTCTCACGCGCTTTTTAAAGACCGACCCTTCAAAAACCCTCCCCGGGGACCACCCTTCCCTCCGGGTTGCCTGCAAAGGTTAAGTTCAGTATCCTCACCCCCGTCTACACCCCCCACACCTTTGATGGTCAGGCCCGCGCGCTGACCCGGCCGACCGGCTCCCCGGCCACTCGCACTTCATCCCCCAACCCGCTGCTGACGGCGTTAAGATGACCGACGATCATCCCTTCGACCACGACGATCTCTCGGAGAGCTCCGAGGCCACCCTGATCGTCGACGCGAACACCCTGCGCCAGGCCCGCGCTCAGCATAAGCAGGAGCGCGACCAGGCCTACCTCATCGTCATCTCCGGCCCGCACACCGGGAAGATGTTTAAGGTCGACAAGGCTCAGGCCACCCTGGGGCGCTCCTCCCGCGCCGACATCCGCGTCAACGACGTGGGCATCTCTCGCAACCACGCCCGCGTCATCGCCTACGGCGACGACGTCTTTGTCGAAGACCTGGAGAGCGCCAACGGCACCTACCTCAACGGGGACCGCCTGCTGCGTCGCCAACAGCTCAAAGACGGCGACAAGATCACCCTGGGCTCGACCACCATCCTCAAGTTCACCTACCACGATGAACTCGAGGAAAACTTCCAGAAGCAGATGCTCGACGCCGCCCTCAACGACGGGCTCACCGGCATCTACAACAAGAATTACCTGCTCAACCACCTCTCCACCGAGCTGGCCTTTGCCCTGCGCCACGGCACCTATTTGAGCGTGGTGATGTTCGACGTCGACCACTTCAAACCGGTCAACGACACCTACGGACACCTGGCCGGCGATATGATCCTGCGCCGCCTGGCAGAAGTCACCAGCGCCACGCTGCGCAACGAAGACGTCTTCGCGCGCTACGGCGGCGAAGAATTCACCATCGTCTGCCGGGGCACCCCCATCGATCAGGCCCAGGCCCTGGCCGACCGGGTGCGCATGGTCATTGAACGCACCAGCTTCGTGTACGAGGGCACGCCCATCCCGATCACGATCAGCCTGGGCGTGGCCGGCCTGCCCCACCACAGCGCGCGCACCCCGGAGGAGCTCATCGGACTGGCCGACCAGGCGCTCTACGACGCCAAACACGGCGGGAGAAACCGGGTGGGCGTGGCGCCTTTTTAAAGCGCCTCTCCTACGCGATCTTTAAAGAGAAGCCCGGACGATGATGTCCGGGCTTTTTTTTGCGCTTCTCCCACCAGCGCGTAGGCTGGCCCGGCCATGCATCCTCTCCTCGCACATATTCACCCCGCCCTGCGCACCGCGCTTCTGGCCTGGCTGACCAGCCGCGCGGCCCTGTGGGCCGCGCTCCTGCACACCGGCACCTGGGAGTCGCTGCGCATCTCGGAGTCGGCGCCCCTCTCCGGGGTGTTGAGCCACGTCTTCCAGGTGGCGTTGCAGACCGCGCCGGCCGGCCCCATGACCGCCGCGCTCACGCTCGCCCCCTGGGTGCTGGTGGAGCTGGCCACCCTCTGGGCCACGCTCAACGTGTACCGCTTCGCCCGCAACACCGAGCTGCCCCAGGTCGCCGAGCGCGCCGCCTGGCTCTGGTGCTTCAACCCCCTGCTGGCCCTCAACGCCACCGACTGGACCACCTCGATGGCCGCCGCGCTGGGAGCCGGCGCGCTGGCCTCGCTGGTGACCTACCGACCACGCACCGGCGCGCTGGCCGCCCTGGTCGCCATGGGCCTGCGCCTGGAGTTCATTGTGATGTGGCCGGCCATGATGCTCGCCGGCTACCGGGCCTGGCGCCCGGGCAAAGACCCGAAGGACACCCCCTGGCTCGGCGCGGTGGTGCCGCCGGTGGCCTTTGCCGGCTGGATGATGGTGGCCTGGCATAGCGGACAGCTGCGCCACCTGCACGGCGACGCGGCCTGGCGTGACTTCAGCGCGCTCACCCTGCCCCCGGCTCCCGAACTCCTCCTGTTAACCGCCGCGGTCGGCGCCGCGCTCCTGGCCCTGCGCTACGCCTCGCGCCATGCCACCTGGTATCTGGTAGCGGCGCTGCCCGCGCTGGTCTGGCCCTTTTTCCAGGTCCCGGCCTCCTTTGCCGCGGTAACCTTCGCCTGGGCCCTGCCCACCGCCGTGCACCTGGCCCTGGCCACCGACGATCGCGCCGTGGAACGCCCCCTCTTCGCCGGGCTGATCATCGCCTTTATGCTCTGCCTGCCCGGCGTCAACGTCGGCCCCCTCTGAGCCCCCCCGGCCAACCTCTCTCCGGGAGCAACGCCCATGTCCTCGGATGCCTCCACCCGCGCCTACGCCATCACCCGCGTGTACCGCGACCACCAGGACTCCCTCGACGACGAACTCGTGATCGAGGAGCCCATGGAGCTGCGCATCGACTTTGAACTGGCCGGCCACCGCGCCCAGCGCAGCCTCGCCATCACCATGCGCACCCCGGGCGACGACCCCCACCTGGCCCGGGGCTTTCTGCTCACCGAAGGCATCATCTCAAAGGAAGCCGACCTCCTCGATCTGCAACGCTGCAGCGACGGCGGCGACGAAGCCAGCCCCAACATCTGGCGCGCCACCCTGGCCCCGGGCTGCAACTTCGATCCGGGACGCCTCCAGCGCCACTTCTACAGCACCTCCAGCTGCGGCGTCTGCGGAAAGGCCTCCCTCGACGCGCTCCACCACCAGGGGGTGATGCCCGTGACCGCGGGACCGGTGATCAACGCCGATCTTCTCTTTGAACTCCCCGATCGCCTGCGCGCCGCGCAGGCCACCTTCGATCGCACCGGCGGGTTGCACGCCTGCGCCCTCTTCTCGCCAGGGGGCCAACTGCTCGATCTGGCCGAAGACGTCGGTCGCCACAACGCCCTCGACAAGCTCCTGGGCCGGGCCCTGCGCCAGGGGCTCTTGCCCCTCTCCGAACACATCCTCCTCTTGAGCGGCCGCGCCAGCTTTGAGCTCATCCAGAAGTCGCTGGTCGCCGGCATCCCGATCGTCGCCGCGGTGGGCGCCCCATCCTCGCTTGCCCTGGATCTCTCCCAGACCTACGCTCAGACCCTGGTCGGCTTTCTGCGCGATCAACGCCTCAACCTCTACACCCACCCTCAGCGACTTCGGTGCCCCGATGAGCGACAACGGTAAAAACCTCCCGGTCAAACTCCCCGAGCCCACCTCCTACGACAAGGCGGCCGGCGGCCTCGACGCGCTGATCTCCACGGCCCGCAACGTTCTGGAGCAACCCGGACTGATTCGGGGGGTGCGCGCGCTGGCCAACGTCAACCAGACCGAGGGCTTTGACTGCCCGGGCTGCGCCTGGCCCGACCCCGACCACCGCTCCGCCTTTGAATTCTGCGAAAACGGCGCCAAGGCCGTGGCCGACGAGGCCACCCGCTTTAAGGTCGACCCGGCCTTTTTTGAAAACCACCCCATCAGCGAGCTCCGAGAGCGCTCCGGCCACTGGCTCAACAAACAAGGCCGACTCACCCACCCCATGCGGCGTCGCCCCGGCTCCGACCACTACGAGCCCCTGAGCTGGGAGGAGGCCTTTTCCCTGATCGGCCAGCATCTCAACGCCCTCGATCACCCCGATCAAGCCCTCTTTTACACCTCGGGACGCACCTCCAACGAGGCCGCGTTTCTCTACCAGCTGCTGGCCCGCCAGCTCGGCACCAACAACCTGCCCGACTGCTCGAACATGTGCCACGAATCCAGCGGCACCGGCATGAACGAGGCCATCGGCGTGGGCAAGGGCACCGTCTCGCTCGACGACTTTGAGCAGACCGACGCCATCTTCATCTTCGGCCAGAACCCGGGCACCAACCACCCCCGCATGCTCAGCGCCCTGCAGGCCGCCCGCCGACGAGGAACGACGATTGTGGCGATTAACCCGCTGAAAGAGCCCGGGCTGGTGGCCTTTCAGCACCCCAAAGAGCTCTACCGCCGCCCCACCGACCTGGCCGACATCTACCTGCAGCTGCGCATCGGCAGCGACATCGCGCTGCTCAAGGGCCTGATGAAGTGTTTCGTGGCCGCCGAAGCCGAGCGCCCCGGCCAGGTCCTCGATCACGACTTCATCGCCACCCACACCCGGGGCGTTGAGGCGCATCTCGAAGATCTACACCAGACCTCCTGGGAGACCATCGTCCAGGAGACCGGCCTGAGCCGCGAGCAGATCGAAGCCGCAGCCCGGGTGGCCATCGACGCCCGCAGCCTGATCGCCTGCTGGGCCATGGGCCTGACCCAGCACAGCCACGGGGTGGCCAACATTCAGCAGGTCATCAACTTCCTGCTGATGCGCGGCTTTATGGGGCGCCCCGGCTCCGGTGCCTGCCCGGTGCGCGGGCACTCCAACGTGCAGGGCGACCGCACCATGGGCATCTGGGAAAAACCCACCGACGCCTTCCTCGACCGCCTGGGCGCCCACTTCGGCTTTGAGCCCCCCCGCGAACACGGCCTGGACACCGTCGGCGCGATCGAAGCCATGCACCAGGGCAAGGCCCGCGTCTTCATCGCCATGGGCGGCAACTTCCTGATGGCCGCCCCCGACACCGAACGCACCGCCGAGGCCCTGGAGCGCTGCGAGCTCACCGTGCAGATCTCCACCAAGCTCAACCACTCCCACCTGGTCACCGGCCAGCACGCCCTGATCCTGCCCTGCCTGGGCCGCACCGAGCGCGACCTGCAGGCCGGACGCCCCCAGTTTGTGACCGTCGAAGACTCCATGAGCGTGGTGCAGGCCTCCCGCGGCCACCTCCCCCCGGCTAGCGACCAGCTGATGAGCGAGCCCCGCATCGTGCAGCAAATCGCCCGGGCCACCTTTGATCCCGCCGACTCCCCGATCGACTGGACCCGCTTTGAGGGCCCCTACGATCCCATCCGCGACGCCATCGCGGCGGTGATCCCCGGGTTTGATGCGTTTAATCAGCGGATTCGCCAGAACCCCACCGGCTTTGTGCTCCCCAACGGCGCGCGCGAGCGCGACTTCCACACCACCTCCGGGTTCGCCAACTTCATCGTCAGCCCCATCCAGCCCCTGCCCCTCGCCGAAGGCCAGCTGGTGATGATGACCATCCGCTCCCACGACCAGTACAACACCACGGTCTACGGCCTCCACGATCGCTACCGCGGCATCCACAACAAACGCCGGGTCGTCCTGCTCAACCCCGCCGACCTGGCCGCGCGCGGCCTGGCACCGGGCGATCTCGTCGACCTGATCAGCCACTTTGAGGGCCAGGAGCGCCGCGCCGACGCCTTCGAGGTGGTGGCCTACGATATCCCGGCCGGCTGCGCGGCGACCTACTTCCCCGAGGCCAACCCCCTGGTGCCCCTCCAGCAGATCGACCGCAAGAGCCGCACCCCGGCCTCGAAATCGGTGATCATCTCGCTGGTCCCCTCCCGGCCCGCCGACGCCGCCTGAACTCCGGGGGCTACTCGGCCTGCTGCGCCTCGCGAATGAGCTGACGCGTCTCATCGTAGGCCCGATCGGCGTCGCGCTGAGCCTTGAGCCGCACCTCCCGGGCTTTGGCAGGCGCGATGCGCTCCAGCAGCACCATCTCCATATCCACATCGCGAAGCTCCTGCTCAGCCGGCCCCGCGCGCTCGGTACGCAAAAACTGCCAGGCGCAGGCCTGCGGCCCGGCCGCCCGGCCGTAGACCACGTAGCGCTCCTGCAGCGAGTCCCCCCGGGGACGCCACCCCGTGGTCACCTCCAGCGAATCCAGCTGGATCGAGACCCGCTCAAACCCCTGCTCCCAAAAATGCTGCTCCGCCCAGGGCAAGAGCGAGGCGCAGGCGGTGGGATAGACATGGGCACGCACCTCATGCTCCAGCCGAGCCCGGTAGGTCTGATCCCGCACATCGCGGGCATAACGCTCCGGCGCGCTCACACATCCGCCCAGCCCCCCCGCCATCCACAGGAGCGCGATCATGGCTGCGGCTCGCTCCATTTCTCCTCCTCGTGCAAGACCTGTTCAAACACCCTTCCCCCTGTTCATCCCCGAAATTAACCGGAGCATCGACCTTCCGGGCCCTGTTCAACCCCCTGATGAGGCTCGCCGGGGCGTCGTTGAACACCCGGGACGATCGCCGGTTCGGAAAATTGTTTGGTGTTTGACGCGCTGTGTCTAAGTTTCAATTCACATCGAAAAACCGCCCGAAATCGGGCCCTTAAGGGGGAACCACGCTCCAGAACCGACTCCGGATCCGGGGATCCTTTTGATCTTCGCTGGGAATATGCGCCCATTTTGCCTATGTTCTGAACAGGCAATCGCTGATAAACCCTGTTCATAACAACTTCAAAACGCGCACTTCCCCACCCCCGGACCCCACCATGATGACGTAAACGCAGTGACCACGACGTTTTAACACCCCACTTCTCCACTGTTGAACGAAGGGAACTTGCATATGAGCATCGAACCAAACGTCACTGACCGTCACCACTCCTCGAACCTGGCACACCTCTCGGGGGACCTGAGCCTGCCGATGCTCTCGGAGAGCAAGCTCAACATCAGCGCCGATACCGACGCGACCAGCGCTTATCTGATGCGCCTTAACTACATCGAGCCCCTCCCCGCCGACGAACAGCAACTCCTCGCCGAACGCTACGTCAACGAGGACGACGGCGAAGCCGGCCGCATGCTGATCCTGACCAACCTGCGCCTGGTCGTGAAACTCGCCCGGGAATACTCCCGGCGCTGGTCCAACCTCCTCGACCTGATCCAGGAGGGGAACGTCGGCCTGGCTGAGGCCCTCAAACGTTATGACCCCTACCGCGGCGTCAAGTTCACCAGCTACGCCCAGTACTGGATCCGCGCGATGATCCTCAACTACCTGATGAACCACGTCCATCCCGTCAAAATCGGCAGCTCCCGTGCCGGCCGAAAGCTCTTCTACAACCTCAAAAAGGCGCGCCGCGCCCTGATCAAAGACGGCCACGAAAAACCCTCCCCGGCCCTGATCGCCGAGTACCTCGACGTCGACGAAAGCGAAGTCGTCCGCGTGGCCGCCCAGCTCGACGCCCCCCCGGTACGCCTGGACGCCGAAGCCCCCGGCTTTGAAGCGACCACCATCGGCGAACGCATGGAATCGGGCACCGCCACCCCCGAAGAACTCGCCAGCGACCGCGACCTGGCCACGCGCCTGCGCGGAGCCATCGACGCCTTCGGACGCCAGATCAGCACCGAGCGCAAGCGCGCCATCTGGTTTGAGCGCATGATCGCCGAAGACCCCAAAACTCTGGTGACCCTGGGCGGAGAGTGGGACGTCTCCAAGGAACGCATCCGCCAGGTCGAAGTCCAGATCCGCGAAGAGTTCCGCAATTTCCTCTTCGAAAGCCTCGGTGAACAGGTCGAGCTGGAGTTCCTCGAAGCCATCTGACCACCGCTATCCCGCCCGACACCGGTCCGCCCCCCGTCTTCGGGGGCGGTTCTCCCCCCAGCCCTAATCCCCCTGACCGCGCCGCCCTCCCTCTAAACCAGGGAGGCGCGGCCCCGGGCCTGGGGGCTGCCTCACTACCTCACCCCACCGAGGCTTCTAACTCGCCAGCCAACACGCTATGCTCCCGAGTCTCACCGCGACTTCCAGCTGTCGACCTCTCTTCGGGAGTAGTTATGCCAACCTTTCGCCCCCCTGCGCTCGCGCTCCTGTTGAGCCTCGCGCTCACCGGCCCCCTGGCCTGCCAGGATGACGACCCCGCCACTCCGCCCGACACCGGCGGCGATGTCCCCAACGATAGCGATGCCGACGCCCGCAGCCCCGAGCAACAAGCCCTGCTGAGCGTCGAAGAACGCGAGCGCTTCGAACTCCCCGGGCTTTTAGAACCGGTGCACGTCATCCGCACCGAGGGCAACATCCCGCACATCTACGCGGCCAACGATGTCGACGCCGCCCGCGTGCAGGGCTTCATCACCGCTCGCGACCGCTACTTTATGATGGACCTGACTCGCCGGCTGGGTCTGGGAGAAGTCAGCGAACTGATGGGCGACGCCGCCCTGGACATCGACGTCGAAACGCGCATGAGCGGCTCCCGTCACGTTGCCGAGCGCATCCTCGCCCAGGCCAGGCCCGAGATCCGCGCCGTCATGGAGGCCTACGCCCAGGGCGTCAACGCCTACATCGCCGAAGTCGACGCCGGCAACCTCCCGGCCCCCAGCGAAACCAGCATGGTCTGGCAGCTCCTCGGACGCCCCTCCCGCACCGACGCGATGCGCCCCTTTGAAGCCCTCGACGTGGCCGGGCTCTTCGCAACTTTCATCTACGAATCAAGCTACGAAACCGGCGACATGAGCCGTGCCTCGGCCTTCGCCCGCCTGGAAACCCTCTTTGAAGGCGACGCCTATCAAGAGCTGCGCCGCGCCGGCGCCCACCTGGACATCTGGCGCGACGCCGCCCCGATCAAACCCCTGGCCTCGGGCACCTGGGGCCCGCCCGACACCTCGCCATCCACCGGCCTGGAGCTCCCCGGCTCCCCCGGCACCACGCCCCGCGTGGAGCCCGGCCTGATGCAACGCCTCACCTTGAGCCTGGACGCCTTCCAGGAACGCATGGGCCTGCGCAGCCACGAAAAAGGCTTCGGCTCCAACGCCTGGGCCGTCAGCGCCGACGCCTCGGCCACCGGCACCAGCCTCTTTGCCGCCGATGGCCACCTCTCGCTGGGCATCCCCTCGATCCTCTATCACGTGGGCCTGGACACCGCCGTCTTCGGTGACACCGACCGCCCCCACCAGTTCGGCCTGGCCATCCCCGGGATGCCCGTCGTCCCGGTGGGCACCAACGGCAACGTCGCCTGGAGCTTCACCCAGCTCTCCGGCGACATCACCGACTGGTACACCGAAGAACTTCGCCTCAACGAGCAAGGCCTCCCCGAAGCAACCCGCTTTGAGGGAGAATGGCACCCCGTGGAGAGCTTTGACGAAGTCTACGAGATCGCCAACGTCCCCACCCTCGGCAGCCAAGGACGCACTGAAACCCTGACCCGCTACCAGACCTTTGACGGACGCTGGATCCTGGACATCGAGGGCACCCCGGCCGGCGAAGACACCGAAGTCTCTTCCGGGCAGGCCCTGGTGCGCACCCACTCCGGCTGGGTGATCCCGGGCGACACCAACGACGACGGCGTCATCCAGGCCATCAGCTTTGCCTACGTCGGCCTCCAAATCGGCGACATCATCGGCACCTTCGACACCATGGCCCGGGCCGGCGACATCGAAGACTTCCGCCAGGCCACCCGCGGCATGATCGCCACCTCCCTTAACTTCGTGGTCAGCGACAGCCAGGGCAGCGTGCTCTTCTCCGGCCACCAGGCCGTGCCCTGCCGCGACTACCTGCCGCGCTCCGCCGATGGCCAGTGGGGCCCGGGAGCCCACCCGGCCATGCTCCTCGATGGCACGACCTACGGTAACTTCCAGATCCCGCTGCTCGATGGCGTCATCGACAGCTCCCACCAGGACGACCCCTACCGCTGCGTGATCCCCCTGGACGAGAGCCCGGCACAGGCCAACCCCCCCGAAGGCTTTGTCTACACCGCCAACAACGATCCGGTCGGCGTCTCCCTGGACGCCAACCTCTTCAACGGCCCGCGCTACATCGGCGGTCCCTGGGATGTGGGGTTCCGCGCCGACCGCATCAGCCGCGAGCTGACCCGCTTCATCGCCGAGGATGCCGCCGACATCGACGCCATGGCCCAACTCCAGGCCAACACCCAGTCTCCCCTCGGCGAGCTCTTCTCACCCGCGATGCTGGCCTCCATTGAGCGGATGGAGACGCTGCGGGAGCTCCCCCCGGGCGAACTCGAAGACTGGGAGACCCGGGCGCTCTCCCGCTACGAGCCCATCCGCGAGCGCGCCCTCGACCTGAAAGCTCGCCAGGAGACCTGGGCACAACGCGGCTTCTGGGCCCGCAGCGGCGTGGAAACCTTCTACAACACCCCCACCGACGACGACCGCCGCGACGCGGTCGCCACCACGCTCTTTAACGTGTGGTTCGGCCACTTTCAGCGCGCGGTCTTCGACGACGAGAACCTCCCCGGGCTCTGGCAGAGCGGCGGCACCGGCGGACGCCTGCGCCTGCTGGCCCGCATGCTGGAGGGCCGGGGGCCGGACAACCCCGCCGGCCTGGCCAGCTTCCACGACGAGACCCGGGAATCGATCTTCTTCGACGTGCGCACCACCGCCGAACTGGAGCGCAGCGACGAACTCCTGATCGCCTCGCTGGCCGACGCCCTCGACTTTCTGGCCTCCGAGCCCGAATCCCCGGGCGTCGGCGGCTTCGGCACCGAAGACTTTGATGCGTACCTCTGGGGACTTCGCCACCAGGTGAAATTCGAGAGCCTGCTGGCCGACTTTTTGCGCGACCAACCGGCCTTTGCCCCCCTGGCCGCCCAGTTCTCCATCACCCCGCGACGCCTCCGCCTCCTCGACGATCTGCCCGAAGGCGACGTGCGTCTCACCCTGCCCTGGTTCCCCCGCGATGGCGATCAGTACAACGTCGACGCCGCCAACCCGGGCATCTCCGGCACCCGCTTCACCTACGGCTCCGGACCGGTCAACCGCCTGGTCGTCTCCCTGGGTGGCGACCGCGTCGAAGGCCGCACGATCATCCCCGGCGGTCAGTCCGGCCTGAAAGACTCCGAGTACTTCGACGATCAGGCCAGACTCTGGCTCGGCGACCAGGCACTGCCCCTGCGCTTTGAGGTCGACGCCGTGGTCGCAGGCGCCCTCGGACGCGAACTCTTCCAGCCCTGAACCAGGCCGATAAAAAAAGGCGCCCCAAAAGGGGCGCCTTTTTCATTCACCAGCCATCACATCGCCACACACGCTCACTCAGCCACGTGGGACTCCGCAATCTGCACCTGAATCGTCTCGCTCAACTCCGTCCCCGGCACACTCAGGCTGATCTCACACTCCCCGACGCCAAGGCCCTCCACCTTCACATAGTGCAAACCCATCACATAGCCGTAATGCGCCTCACAGATTTCCGGAGTCTGAGACACCATCTCAAAGGCTCCGTTGGCCGGACCACACACCACAGCTCCGGCCCCGTCGGCCATGGCGAAGATCGCCACGTCCTGCTGCTCGCCAGCGAGAACCACCATGATGTTCTCGTCATCGACCTGATGGCTCACATCAAGCTCGGCAATATCCTCCGGCGCGATCAGCGTCAGCGCATAGGGCTCGTCGAGAAGCTCGGAGGTCAGCTGATAGCTGCCGGCCACATCGCCGGTATGGATCTGAATCTTGCCCAGGCGGGTGAACGCCTCATTGACCACACCGCCCTCGGCCGGCTCCACCGCCACCGGGTACAGGCCATAGCCATTGAGTCCTTTGCCATTGGCGTCCAACATCCGGTAGTTGAGCTCGATCGGGCTGTTGATCGCATACACCGAATCTGCCCCGCAGGTGCCATCAATCTCCAGGCGCGCAAGCTCTGCGGCGTAGAGTTCCACCGCATCGCTCAGACTGCCCTCGGGGCCGGTGGCCGTCACGCTGATCCGCGCCACCCCCTCGCTTTCCGCAAGCAGGGTGAAGAGCGAGGTGCCGACCTCAGCCACCGAAAGTACGTCTTCGGCCGAGCTCGCCACCTCCTCAATCGGCAGGAGCGCCTCGCCATCGGGCTCGGTCACCTCAATGTCCACCATCGCCCCCACGGCGATGTCTTTGCTGAACGCCCCGGAAAGCGCGCTGTTGGCGTACTCAAAGCTCAGATTGCCCTCTTCACCATCGATGGTCACGCCACAGCCGGTGCCAAGCGTGCCCGCAAGGGCCAGTCCACAGATCCAGGTTCCATGTTTGATAAGCGTCGTCATCACATCCTCTTCAGCAAAACGACCATGCGGCTCAGCTACGAGAGAAACCCCCAGGGCTACTCCGGCCGCGGTCAAAAAACACTCCACTCGAGCATTCGATCCCGGCAAGCACGCCACCGACCCGCACCAGATCCCGGGCGCCGGCGTCCAGCTCGCCATGACGGCCCCAACGTCTTGCAACATTGGGACCAACGCAACATTTTTAGGCAGGTCGGGGCTAAAAAGCCGGAGGTGTGCCCGTAGGCGGCGTCTCGGGAGGAGCGGGCACCGCCGGCGGGGCGGGCACCCGAACTGGCGAGACCACGTCCAGGGGAAGTTGCAGCGTCTCGCGATGCGCTTTGTCCGGCAGGCTGTTGAGCTGCCAGTAAGGCAGCCGCTCGGTGGCCACCCGCTCAAACGCCGTGCCTTCACTCGAGCCAAAACGCTGGATGCGCCGGGGATAGTGCTGCTCAACCTCGAAGTAATGCGCCCCCCCGGGCCAGCTGACATCAAATCGCGTGTAGGGCAGCCCCTGACGCTCCACCGTGGAACGGGTGATCGTGGCCAACGCCACCTGCAGGGGCTGATGCTCCACCCGCGCCTGCCACAACGTGGGGATCAGCGGCCCGGTCCAGCGCTCGGCCCCCTCCAGAAAGGGGCCATCGAGCTCCCGCACCTGAATGGGCAACGCGTCGGCGTAGAGCGTGCCGGCCTCCACCTCCACACGCTCCTCCACGTCCCCCTCGGACTCAAAATACGACGAGAGCCGACTTAAATACTCCCCGGCTCCCGGCCACAGGATGTGGCTGACCTGACCGCACCACTCCTGCACACTCAACGCGATCTTGACTGGCGAGAACCCCGTCCGCTCCCCGTCCCAGCGATCCACCGGAGCAAAAACGCTCCTCATCACGTGGTAGGGATAGACTCCGGTCTGAAAGGTGACCAGATGGTTGAGCTTGAGCACCTCGACGCGGTGCGGCGCATCCACTCCCGGACTTTTGATCCACGTGCGCTTATCGTGAGGCTCCGTCACAAAAATCAGCGTGGCCCGCGCATCGCGCAGCTCTCCATAGCGCGCCAGGGTCCCCCGGTAGGTCGAGATCTCGCCATGACCATCACCCCAGTGCGCCCAGAAGTCGCTCGACGCGCGATGGGCCGGCTCCGCGGGCAGATCCGCAATGGACCCGACCTCCTCCGGCGCCCCGCGCTCCGGCGCGGTACAGCCACTCAGCCCGAGCGCCAGCCCCCCAACCACCACGCAAAAGCGCGTCTTCATTGTCGCTGCGAACGCTCTTGAGCCAACCACTCTAACTCCTCCACCAGCGCGTCGACCGAGGCCACACCACGCTCGACGCTAGTCACGTAGACCGGAACCTCTTCGGTACCAGGCCGCATCGATCGGGAGGGCAGCTGCTCGGAGTCCACCTGGCGGTAGCCGCGCTCACCGTAGCGATCCAACTCCTCCCGCAGCGCGGCGCGACCGGCCTCCCGCAGCGCCTCCCCCGCCAGCCCGGGATGCTCGGGGAACTCCACGCTCAACGTCAGCTCAAGCTTCAGGTCACTTGCCACAACCGCCGCTAACCTACCGCGCGCGTGCACGTAATCAACGGCGATCACATCATCCAGCGCTTGCAGCTCAAAGGTGCTCGGCAGCGCCTGGCGAAGTTGGCCGACAAGATGTTCGGTGGATGAACGCATCCCAGGACCTCCCGCGTCGGGTTCGGAGTTCTTTACGCTGCAAAGCTGATCACCCACGCTAACATCGCCAACGTCAGCCCCCCGCGCGGCCCCCCACCCTCAAAAAAAGGCGCGTTGCAGGCTCACGCCCACCCGCGGCCCCACATAGGGCAGGTTGTAGGCCCCGCGCGGCCCCACCCAATCACTGCTCAGCTGCGCGGAGATCTCCCAGTAAGGGTAGGCCAACGCGTAGCTCACAAAGCCCCCCACCCTCACCGCCAGGGCCGGGCCTGTCGCTGCCTGCGTTTGCTCATCCTGGTAGACCGCCCCGCGCAGCGCCACCTCCCCGAGCGCACCGTAAGAGAGCGTCATCGAATGTACCCGGGTCCACGTAACCACGCTCCTCAGCGACGCCCCGCCCCGCACGCCCGCCCCGCCCTCGGTGCTGCGCGCCAGCGCAAACGCCCCCTCCAGGCTCCACGAGACCACATCGCGATAGCTGATGTACTTGGCCAGACGCGCGCCCCCGCCGGGCTCCCACGCTCCGGCTTCCAGGAGCGCCGCGCCCCCGCCCACCGCAACTCCCCGCTGCCCACGCCACACCGGCACGCCCAGCCGGGCGTAGAGCTCCACCGTGGGCACCCAGCTGGCGCGCAACGCGGAGTCCAGCCCCAGCCGCAGATCGTCGAGCAGGGTCCAGCGCACCCCCACAAGCCCCTCGATCGGCCCGACCCACGGGGCCACCTGCTCCCCGGCCAACGCGCGATACGCCAGCGGTAGCGCGGCCTCGGCGTGCACCTGCAGCGCCTCCACGCCCACCCTAAGGCCCCCGCCCAGGCGCAACACCAGGTCCGCCGCCCGGGTGTCTCCCAGGGTCACAAAATGCCCCCGGGCATCGTAGCTCCCCACGTAGGGCGCCACCTCGAACCCGCCCCGCATCACCGCCTGCTGATCCCCGTCGACCCGACCAAACTCCCCGGGCACACTCACCGCCGGCGCCCCCTGCGCCTGCGCCTCAGGCATCCCGACGCTCAGCACCAGCAGCGCCGCCAGCGCCCACCCCATTCGCCAGACGCTTCGCCTCACGCCCGCCCTGCCCACCGCGACGCCGCCTTGCCTACTCCCCACCATCTCACCCCTGCGCCTGGCGCAACCGGGCAATATGCTCACGCTCCGCCTTCTTTAGCCCGGCGACCACCCGATCATAGGAGTGCTCCACCAGCTCCCGCATCAGCTCCGGGCGCACGTCGCCGGCGAGCATGATCGTGTTCCAGTGACGCTTATTCATATGGTAGCCGGGCGTCACCGCCTCAAAACGCGCGCGCAACTCCAGGGCCCGCTCCGGCTCACACTTGAGGTTGACGCTGGCCGGCACCTTCTCCAGGTCCATCAGCAAAAAGATCTTGCCCATCACCCGCATCGCCAGCGTCGTGGCGTCAAAGGGGAAATCCTCGCTGACTTCGGGCAGCGCGAGCGCCATATCGCGAACATCAAAGGTGTCCATCACATCCTCCTCGGGTGAAACAGGCCTGCCAACACGTCGTTTGCCCCACTAAAAAGGGCGCCCGCATCACGGGCGCCCTCGGCCAGGCTCAGGGCGCCTGCGGCGCCTGCGGCGCCGGAGCCCCACCGGGCGCCGGAGCCCCACCGGGCATCATCCCCGGCTGCATCTGCGGCACCGGCTGACAGGTCTGCTTGCCAGGTTCACCCATGCACACCATGCGCTCCTCCGCGCACTCGTAATCGTGCTCACACGTGCCCCCGTTCTCAACCTTGCCGGTGAACATCTTCTGGCAAGGCTCGTAGAGCGTCTGCAGCACCGGACCGGCCGTCATCATCATCGCCTGAAGCCGCTGCATATCGGGCTCCTCGCCCATCGGGACGTACTCCCCGCAGATCTCCGACTGCGTCCCCAGCCGCCCCATGCACACACCGGCCACCTCGGCGTCGTAGCTCACCCGCCCGGCCTTGATCGAGGCGCTCAGCGACTCGCCATCCACCCCGGTCGACGCCGTCACAATCTCGAATAGCTCCTCGCAGTCACGACGCGCGGGCATCGCGAGATTCTCCTCCTCAATGCGCGCCATCAACCCCTGAAAACGCTGGAGCGCTTCCGGATCCTGAGACGCCATCCCCATCCCCGCCATAAAGAAGGTGCCGGCCACCGCGCTCTTCAGCTCCATGTTCCCGCAGGAGTCGTACGCCAGGCAGATCGAGCTGATGAGCTTCGGCTGAAACTCCTCGGCGCTCACCGGCACATCCGGGTCATGACCGCCCTCCAGACGCTCACCGGCCGCCTTGAGATTCTCCGGAGGCGCCACTTCCGCCGGGGCGGCACTCTCCTCCGAGGCCTCCGGGCTCGCCTCGCCATCCGCCGTCGCTTCGGCTGGCGTCTCTGTGCTCGCTTCAGCGGCTTCACCCTCGGCTTCGACCTCCGTCTCCGGCTGCGACTTCTTACAGGCCACCGTCCCCAGCGCCAACATCACCACCACACACCATCGCATCGCTCGCATAGATCTCCTTAAACCCTTCCCATCATCATCATCTGATTTGCGCGCCACCTGGCGCTTCCTGACGCAGGCTCCACATCATGCCGCGCACCCTAGCACGCGCCCGTACCCGGCTCAATCCGGCGGCTCGCCACGCCCCCTCCCCCTCTCTACGACACTTCCCCCCTGGCCCCACGCCCGCCAAAACACCGGCCTCGTTCCTCCTGGCCTGACTTTGCCTGCAGGCTGTGTTAGGAGCGTCGCGACACATCCCCTCCCCCCCCTCCCATCGGAGCCCTCCATGTCCCCTCGCCACCTTGTTCCGGCGCTTGCCATGGCCCTTTGCGCCTGCAGCTCGCCATCGACCTCCCCGGACACCGACCACCTCAGCGACACCGGCAGCGACGCCGACGTCAACGCCGATGTCGACGCTCAGCCCGACGCCGACGAGCCCACCCTGAGCCTGCGCGTGGCCACCTTCAACACCTCTCTCTTCCGCAGCCAAGCCGGCGGGCTCATCGAAACCCTGCAGGACCCCGACGACGAACACCCCCAGAACATCGCCAACGTCATCCAGCTGGTGCGCCCCGACGTGCTCCTCCTCAACGAATTCGACTACGACGAGGAGCAGCGCGCCATCGATCTCTTCGTCGAAAACTTCCTGGAAGTCGACCAGGCCAACGACGGCCAGGCCATCAGCTACCCCTACCGCTACCAGGTCGTCTCCAACACCGGCCTGGCCTCCGGCGTCGACCTCGATGGCAACGGCCAGATCGCCGACACCCCGGGCACCCAGGCCTGGGGCAACGACGCCTTTGGCTTTGGCACCTTCCCCGGCCAGTACGCCTTTGCGGTGCTCTCCAAATACCCCCTGGATCTGGAAAACATGCGCTCCTTCCAGACCTTCCTGTGGGCCGACATGCCCGAGAACCGCATCCCCCAAGACTTCTACGGCGAAGACGCCCTGGCCGTGATGCGCCTCTCCTCCAAAAACCACATCGACCTGCCCATCGAGGTCGAAGGCCACACCCTGCACCTGCTGGCCAGCCACCCCACGCCCCCGGCCTTCGACGGCCCGGAGGGACGCAACAAGCGCCGCAACGCCGACGAGATCCGCTTCTGGCACGACTACATCCGCCCGCAGCACGCCGACTACATCTACGATGACCAGGGCACCACCGGCGGACTCCCCACCGGCGCGCACTTTGTGATCGTGGGCGACCTCAACGACGACCCCGTCGACGGAAGCGGCCTCGACGCCGTCGATCTCCTCCTGGCCGACGAGCTCACCCACGACCCCCAGCCCGAAAGCACCGGCGCCGTCGCCTCGGCCGAAGCCCGCCAGGGCGCCAACAATGAACACCAGGGCGAGCACCGCTTTGATACCGCGCGCTTCAACCCCAACGTGGGCAACCTGCGCCTGGATTACGCCCTGCCCTCGTCCACCCTCCAGGTCGAAGGCGCCGGCGTGTTCTGGCCGGCCTCCACCGAAGACTACTCCGATCTGATCCACGTCAGCGATCACCACCTGGTCTGGGTCGACGTCACCTTCCCGGGCGACGCCAACTAACCCCCCCGGGCTCGCCAGCGCCCCGAACACGCTGGCGAGCCCCCCCTTCATTGAAGGCCCCTCTGGCTTTTGCTAGGCATACAAGGTGCTCGCCGCGCAACTCCGCGCGCCGCTCCCCGGAGCCCACCATGATCCTCCCCTCCCCCGCACATCGTCGCCTGCTCCTTCCCCTGCTCGGCGCGCTCTTCAGCGTGCTACTGCTGGCGAGCTGTTCCGCTGACGACAGCTACCAAGGCGGCTTCACCGTCTGTGAGCCCGCCTGCCCACGGGGCTCCTACCTGGTCACGGAGTGCCAGGACCAGCCCGAGTGCCAGTACGTGGAGAGCTGCGACGGCAGCATCCTGGCCTGCGTCCCCATCCTGAGCGAACCCGACGCCGGAGAATTCGACAGCGACTCCGACGTCTGCGAGGAACTCCCCTCCTGCCCGCCCTCCTCCGAGGAGATCAGCACCTGCCCCGAGGAGCGTTTCTGCACCCGGGTCACCGTCTGTGGTCACAGCCAGCTCTGCCTCGACCCCCTGGCTCAATGCGACACGCCTCCCGCCTGCCCCGAGGGCCAGGTCGGCGACGCCAGCTGCAGCGACTTCGATCCGGACTGCGCCGAAGTCCGCCACTGCGACGAAACCTTCCGCTGCCGACGCTGCGAGGGCCTGCCCACCGCCTGCCCCCCGGACTACGAGGCCATCGATCCCGAACTCTGCGGCGAGGAACGCCCCTGCGACCAGGTGCTCACCTGCGAGGGGTACCTCAGCTGCGCCCCCATCCCCGAAGAGGAGCCCTGTGACGAAGAGCTCGTCTGCCCCGAAGGCTACGAAGAGCTCGACGCCTGCACCACCGAGCATCCCGAATGCCAGACCCTTGAGCTCTGCAACGAGACCATAAGCTGCGCCCCGCGTCAGGGCTGCACCACCCCGGCCAGCTGCCCCGAGGGCTACGAGCGCCTCGACGCCTGCACCCCCGAGATCCCCGACTGCCACGACATCGACGTCTGCGGGGAAATCCTGGCCTGCCAGCTCACCGAGCGTTGCACCGAGACACCTCAATGCCCCGAGGGCACCACCGAGATGCCTCAAGAACGCTGCTCGGGCTACCCGATCTGCCTCACCCTCGAAGGCTGCCAGGGGCAGCTCTTCTACTGCGGCGGCGACTAAGCCCCGCGCACAAAAAAGCCGGCCCCTGAGGGGCCGGCTTTTTTTGTGCCTACGCGCCTCTTACCAACTCGTCGGCGTATCCTGACCGGGGCCGGCCTCGGGGGCGCCCGGCACCGCCGGGCTCTCAATACCCGCGGCCCAGGCTTCCCCGCCGCTCCCCGCTCCCGCGGCCGCGTCCAACGTCTCGCCACGAAGCACCCGGTAGCTGGCCACCGCCGCAGCCACATGCACCGACATCGAGACAAGCATCATGATCAGCAAACCAAACGCCGCGACGCCGATCAGCAGCGGGACAACCATCTCGCTCTCCATCGCGGCGGCCATCACGATCAGCCCCCCCGCAAGCAACCCGACCACCATCGTACCGACCAGCATCACCCCGAAGAGCGCCAGCCAAAACAGCGCCAGCCCCCCGAGATGAGGACCGGCCAGACGCACATTGGTCTCCAGCGCCTCCACCGGCCCCTGCTTCTCCAGCACAATAAAGAGCAGGTAAGGCGCCAGCACAACCGCGATCGCCAGCCCCGGCAACACAAAGGTGCTGCCCACCATGTAGAGCGCCACGTAGAGCAAGTACCCCAGAAACACCGCGCCCCAGCGCCCCTTCATCAGCTCCAGCGGGCCGCGCACCCCTACCGACTCCTCCGCCACGCCTCCCGCCAGCATGTACGCGGCCACCTGCACATGGGCCCACCAGATCACCGCCCCAAAACACAGGGGAAGCAGCACCAAGACCCCCGCCAGCGGCGACAGCTTCAAGAGCACTAGCACCAGAAATATGGGAATCGATGCTACGGCGTGATGCAGTATCACCGTCGTGCGGCTCGCCCGCCAGACATGCAAAAATTCACGTTTCCACAGGTCAAACCCCATTGAACCCTCCTCAAGCTCCGGGCGTCCACAACGCCCTCTCAGACCACCAAACGCCGACAAAACCCCGGCACCTATCATCAACCCGGGCCTTCGACCGCCTCGCCCCGAATCCCTACAACGGGGTAAACCGCAGATACACTCAAAGGATGACCTACCGTAGCGACCAGGTCTCCTTTGCTCAAGAGCTCCGCTCACCAGGCATCCTTTCTCAACCTAAAGAATCCACGATTTCGCCCAACGACCTCCCACGCTTCACAGAACAGCTCTGCCACTCAGGCCCCTTACCTCCCCTGCTTTGCCACCCAGATCCACAACTCAGACCCCTTACCTCCCCGGCTTTGCCACCCAGATCCACAACTCAGACCCCTTACCTGCGACTCTCGCCACCCAGATCCACAGCTCAGACCCCTTACCTGCGACTCTCGCCACCCAGATCCACCACTCAGACCCCTTACCTCCCCGGCTTTGCCTCCCAGATCCACCACTCAGCCCCCTTACCTCCCCTGCTTTGCCTCCCAGATCCACGACTCAGACCCCTTACCTGCGACTCTCGCCACCCAGATCCACAGCTCAGACCCCTTACCTCCCCTGCTTTGCCTCCCAGATCCACAGCTCAGACCCCTTACCTGCGACTCTGGTCACCCAGATCCACCACTCAGCACCGCTTTGTAAGCCTTCGAGCATCAAAAAAGCCGACTCCCTCACGGAAATCGGCTCTCTTAACCGGATCAAAGCCCGGGACCACAGCTGTGCAGCTCGCCTTACTCGACGATCTTGCCTTCTTTGGCAAAGGCCAGCTTCATGCGCTCACGCTTGAGCGCCTGGCGATGCTGTTCGAACACATCTTCGCTGATCAGCTCGGTCTTGGAGCGCTCTTCCAGCTCGGCCATCCGGGTCTCGTAGCGCTCCAGATCCCGACGGGCATGCTCCACGTCGATCTCGTTCACGCCACTGCACCCTTCGGTGAGCACGGTCACCCGATCATCGAAGATCTCCACATACCCCTTCTCCACAAAGAAGTGGCGGGAGGTTCCTTCCCGGGTCACGATCATCTCGCCGACCGCCAGCACCGAGAGCATCGGCAGGTGGCCCGGCAGAATGTCCATCTGGCCCAAAAATCCGGGCAGAACCACGTCATCGACGGGCTCGCTGAAGACCGCCTTCTCGGGCGTCACAACTTCCAAATGCAGCGTCTCGGCCATCTCTTCTTCCTTTCCATTGCGAGCGGGTCGCCGCCTCAAGGCGGCGACCCTTCATCTCGCCAGACTCTACGCCGCGCGAGCTACGCGCGGCCGGGGTGGCTCAGGCCTCGGCGGCCAGACGTTCGGCGGCCTCACGGGCGTCATCGAGCGTACCCACCAGGTAGAAGGCCTGCTCGGGCAGATCGTCGACCTCGCCATTCACCAGCGCCTTGAACCCGGCGATCGTGTCTTCGAGCTTAACGTACTTGCCCTTCATGCCGGTGAACTGCTCGGCGACGTGGAAGGGCTGCGAGAGGAAGCGCTGGATCTTGCGGGCACGCGCCACCACCAGCTTGTCTTCCTCGGCCAGCTCGTCCATGCCGAGAATCGCAATGATGTCCTGGAGCTCCTTATAACGCTGGAGCACCGACTGCACCTTACGCGCCACCTGGTAGTGCTCATCACCCACGATCTCCGGGGTGAGGATCTGGCTGGTGGAGTCCAGCGGGTCAACCGCCGGGTAAATCCCCAGAGAGGCCAGCTGACGCGAGAGAACCGTGGTCGCATCAAGGTGGGCAAAGGCCGTGGCCGGCGCCGGGTCCGTAAGGTCATCGGCGGGCACGTACACAGCCTGAACCGAGGTAATCGAGCCCTTGGTCGTCGAGGTGATGCGCTCCTGGAGCGCCCCCATCTCGGTGGAAAGCGTCGGCTGGTAACCGACCGCCGACGGGATACGACCGAGCAGCGCGGAGACCTCCGAGCCGGCCTGGGTGAAGCGGAAGATGTTGTCGATGAACAGGAGCACGTCCTGCCCTTCGGAGTCGCGGAAGTACTCGGCGATCGTCAGCGCCGAAAGCGCCACGCGGGCACGCGCTCCGGGCGGCTCGTTCATCTGACCGAACACCAGCGCAACCTTGGAGTCTTCCCAGGTGCCGTTGGCGCCCATGATCCCCGACTCCATCATTTCGAAGTACAGGTCGTTCCCCTCACGGGTACGCTCCCCGACGCCGCCGAAGACCGAGAAACCACCGTGGGCCAGCGCCACGTTATTGATCAGTTCCTGAATCAGAACCGTCTTACCCACGCCGGCGCCGCCGAAGAGACCGACCTTACCACCGCGGGAGTAGGGAGCGAGCAGGTCGACAACCTTGATCCCGGTCTCGAACATCTCGCTGGCCGTCGACTGCTCCTCGAACGCCGGCGCCGGACGGTGGATCGGCAGCGTCTGCGTCGCTTCCAGGCCCACGATCTCTTTGACGTTGGTCTTGGAGACGGTCACGTCCTGGATGTTGTGCACATCCTTGGCGTCGCGCACCTTCACCGTGTACGAGGTGTCGCCTTCCTCCGAGATGATCCCGCGCACGACCTTGCCGTCGTTCAGACGCAGCACGCTGACGCTGTCGATCGGCTTACCGGTCACGTTGAGGATACGACCGAGCACCTCGCGCCCTACCGGCACGTTGATCGGCGCCCCGGTGCTGCGCACCTCCATCCCACGCACCAGACCATCGGTGGTGTCCATGGCGATGGTACGCACCATCCCCTCACCCAGGTGAAGCGCGACCTCCAGCACCAGGTTGTCCGCCTCATCGGAGATGCCCGGGTTGGACACCGCCAGCGCCGTCATCAGATCGGGCACCGCGTCGGTGGCAAAGGCCACGTCCACAACCGGACCCAGGACCTGGGTGATGGTCCCATTCTTGGTGGCCTGCTGGCCCTCTTGCGTGTTCACCGGTTCTGCCGCCATATCGAAACTCCTGAAAAAATCGGATTGCTTATGAGTGTTCGCCCCGCCGGGGCGTTAGCTGTTGAGCGACTCGGCACCGCTGACGATCTCGACGATCTCTTTGGTGATGTAGGCCTGACGTGCGCGGTTGTACTGCAGGGTCAACGACGCGATCATGTCGGTGGCGTTGTTGGTCGCATTATCCATCGCCGTCATCCGCGAGGCCTGCTCACTGGCCTCACTCTCGAGCAGCGCCTGGAGCACCTGCACCTCGATATGCCCGGGCAACAGCCGGCCGAGCAGCGTGTCGACGTCGGGCTCATAGATGTACTCGGCGCTGGCAAAGGCGTCTTCGGCCTCCCCTTCCACCGCAAAGGGCAGCAGCGTGTGAATCGTCTGATCCACCGCGATCGCCGAGACGAAGCGGTTGTAGCAGATGTACACCGCCTGGTAGTCGCCGTTGAGGTAGGTGTTCATCGCCTGCTGGGCGATCTCTTTGGCGCTGGCGTAATCGATCGCTCCGATCACCTCATCGTAGCTCTCGACGATCGTGTAGTCGCTGCGACCGTAATGGCTGGCAGACTTGCGACCCACGGTGACCACATCAACCTCTTCCCCGGCGGTGGTCAGCTCCTTGAGGAAGCGATCGACGCGCCGAAAGAGGTTGGTATTGAAGCCCCCGCACAGACCGCGGTTACTGGAGACCACGATCACCAGCGCTCTCTCCCGCAGCTCGCGCTGCGCTAAAAGCGGGTGGGTCTCCGAATCCACGCGCGAGGCCAGGCTCTCGATCACCTCGCCCATCTTGACCGCATAGGGCCGCGAGGCCTCCATACGCTCCTGCGCGCGGCGCAGCTTGGCGGCTGCGACCATCTTCATCGCTCGCGTGATCTTCTGGGTGTTTTTAACCGACCCGATCCGCTTGCGGATGTCCTTGAGATTTGGCATGTCGACGTCTTCTCAGGTGGTAGTGAGGGCGACCTGTCCCCGTCCTTCTTCGGGCGAGGGCAGGCCACCCCGTAACTTCAAGCCAGGGTAGCTGCGGCCTTACTCGGCGGCGGCCTCTTGATGTTTGGCTTTGAAGTTCTCGGTGTACTCTTCGAGGATCGCCAGCGCGCGGGCCGTCGTCTCGCTCTGGGCGTCGGTGCCCGCCTTCTTCCCGAACTTCTTGTCGCCGCGGATCGCCTCCCAGATGGACGCGTCCTTGCTCTCCGCAAAGCTGTAGAGTCCGTCTTCGTAGGCCTTGAGATCGCTCAGGTCCAGCGAGGTCAACAGCCCCTCGTTGGCCGCGAAGATGATCAGCACCTGGCGGGCCACCTCCAGCGGGGAGTACTGGGTCTGCTTGAGGATCTCCACCAGACGCGCCCCCTTGGCCAGCTGGGCCTGGGTGGTCTTGTCGAGGTCCGAGGCAAACTGGCTGAACGCTTCCAGCTCACGGTACTGCGCCAGGTCCACGCGGATGGTACCGGCGACGTTCTTCATCGCCGGGATCTGCGCGGCACCACCAACGCGGCTCACCGAGATACCGACGTTAATCGCCGGGCGCACGCCACTGTGGAAGAGGTCGGTCTCCAGGAAGATCTGACCGTCGGTGATCGAGATGACGTTGGTCGGGATGTACGCCGAGACGTCGCCGGCCTGCGTCTCAATGATCGGCAGCGCGGTGAGGCTACCACCACCTTCGGCGTCGCTCATCTTGGCGGCGCGTTCCAGCAGACGGCTGTGAATGTAGAACACGTCCCCGGGGTAGGCTTCACGTCCGGGCGGACGACGAAGCAGCAGCGAGAGCTCGCGGTACGCGACGGCCTGCTTGGAGAGGTCATCGTACACGATCAGCGCGTGCTGACCGTTGTCGCGGTAGTACTCGCCCATGGCCACACCGGCGTAGGGAGCCAGGTACTGCAGCGGCGCGGCCTGCGAGGCGGTTGCCGAGACCACCGTGGTGTACTCCATCGCCCCGAAGCGCTTGAGCTTCTCCACGGTCTGCGCAACGGTCGACTCCTTCTGACCGATGGCGACGTAGATGCATTTTACGCCGGTGTCTTTCTGGTTGATGATCGTGTCGATGGCCACCGCGGTCTTACCGGTCTGGCGGTCACCAATGATCAGCTCACGCTGGCCACGGCCGATCGGCACCATCGAGTCGATGGCTTTAAGCCCGGTCTGCATCGGCTCGCCGACGCTCTGCCGCGGGATGATGCCCGGCGCCTTGACTTCAATACGGCTGCGCAGCTCCGAGTCGATCGGGCCCTTGCCGTCGATGGGCATCCCCAGCGCGTTGACCACGCGGCCTTCCAGCGCCGGACCCACCGGAACGTCCACGATGCGACCGGTGAGCTTGACCTCATCGCCTTCGACGATGCCGCGGTCACTACCGAGGAGCGCCACACCGACGTTGTCCTCTTCCAGGTTGAGGACCATCCCGTAGACTTCGCCCGGGAACTCCAACAATTCGCCGGCCATCGCCGACTCCAGACCGTAAACGCGCGCGATACCGTCACCAATCGAGATGACCGTACCGGTCTCGCTGGTCTCCATGCGCGAGTCGTAGTTCTCGATCTGCTTCTTAATGATGGAGCTGATCTCTGCGATGTTAATGTCCATCTTAACTTACCCTTAAGCTCGGGGGTCGCTCATATCCCGCCAACCCTGCTGACCTCTCGGGGCCAGGCACAAGGGGCTACGGGGCAACGGCGCCCTCGGTGATCCGTAATTAGACTTCGTTGAGAATCGCTTCGCGCATCCGCTTGAGCCGGGTACGCACCGAACCGTCATAGATGGAACCGCCCACTCGGGCGACCACCCCGCCGATGAGAGACTCATCGACCGAGGTTTCCACCAGCACCTCTTTGCCGGTTTTTCTGGCGAGCGCGGCCTTGATCTCGGCGATCTGGCCCTCGTCCAGCGGCGAGGCGCTGGTCACCCGTGCGCGAACCCGTCCGGCCTGCATGTCGACGCCGGCGCTGAAGTCCTCGGCGATCGCCTCGATATAACGCAGACGATCGCGATCGAGCAGCAGCATCACGAAGTTGCGCATCAGACCGTCCCAGCCCCGCGCTGCGGCCAGAGCCTCGATCACCCGGCGGCGCTCCGCGAGCGTGACTCCGGGGTTAAGCAGCGCCTGGCGCAGCTCTTCACTCTGCGCAAACGCCTCGCCGAGCCAGCTCAGCGAGGTGTTCAGCACATCGACCTTTCCGGCTTCGGTGGCCAGCTCGAGCAGCGCCCGGGCGTAGCGCCGGGCTACAGGTACCTTTGCCATCTCTACTCCTCAGTGAGCGCCGCGGCCGCTTTGCGGGCCGCGCGCGCTCGAAAACCATTCAGTTCTTGGCCGTGTTGGCCGTGTTGCCCAGCTCGGCGACGTAGCTCTCGACCAGCTTGCCCTGCACGCCGGCATCCACGCGCTCGCGCGCCACGCGCTGAGCCATGTCCAGCGCGGTGTTGACGGCCTGCTCTTCGAGCATGGCCACCGCCCGCTTGACCTCTTGAGCAATGGTCTGCTCGGCGTCGACGCGCATCTTTTCCACGCTCTTCTTGGCCGCGTCGATCAGGCGCTGTTTCTCGCGCTCACCCTGGGCGTGGTACTCATCGAGCATCGACTGCCGGTCGCGCTCCAGCGCCTCCAGCCGGGCGTTGAGCTCGGCCAGCCGGGCCTCGGCCTCTTCGCGGGCCAGCTTGGCGGCGTTCATCTCCGCCAAGAAGCTCTCACGACGGCTGGCGAAGAAATCGCGAATCGCCGGACCGCCGAACTTGATGATGATCCCCAGGAAGATCGCCAGATTGATCATGCCCGTGACCCAGGCCCCCCAGGGGAAGCCGTGGCCATCAGCCGACGCCGCAAACGCCGGCGCGCTCACCACAAGCAGAGCGACGAGCACCTGCACAAAGATCGCCCGCCGGGAGCCCGCCGCACGAAGAAGTTTCGAAGCCATTATCTGTCCTAACTCGCTTAAAGGGGGCGGCGCCTGGAATTAAAGCTCTCAGGCGCCCCATCCGGTTACGCCTGCGGGAGCACCTTCTGAACCATCGCGTCGGCCAGCGCCTGCGCGCGATCGTTGATCTCGGCCCGGGCCGACTCCACGCGCGCATCGATCTGGGCGCGCTCCTCGTCCAGCTTGGCATGAAGCTCCGCGCGGACCTCTTCCAGGATATCGTCCTGCTCGGCCAGTCCCTGGTTGCGCAACGACTCGCGCACATCCTGCGCGTCGCGACGCGCCGCGGAGAGCTTGTCATCGTAGCTGGCGCGCAGCACGGCGGCCTGCGCATCCATCTCTCCGGCCTCTTCGGTGGAGCCCTCCACGCTGTCTTCGCGCGCCTCAAGCGTCTTGAGGTAGGGCTTGATCAGCACGAAGTTGAGAATCACAAACACCAGCAGAAATGCACCCATCTGCACGAAGATCGTGCCGTCAATGTCGATCGCGACGGCTGCGATCAGCAGCGGGCTCGTGGGGGAAAGAATGTCGAACATCGTGGCGCCTTCTAAGTCAGCAGAAAATTGCGCTTCCCGCTTTAATTTAGGCCGCCTGGGCGGTTTTGCGGGAAAACCGTCGCGGCTTTAACATGGGGTTTTCAAGAGTGTCAAGGAAGGCGTCTTCGGGCGAGCGCGCAGGGCCCACCACCGGCCGCACACCCGTTCTTTCTTGACCCGCCGAGCCCCATCGTTATTGTAAGGCACAGGCGCCCCCGGGGCGTTTTTTTTTAACGCGATGATGCCCAGACTCTGATGTGCATTCCACACTCCAACTCCGTAGTTTCCTGCGGTGGGCCTGTCCCGACCCTTCTGAGGCCGTGCCTTGTTGGGCTCTCGCCATTCCCTCCTCAATCTCCGCGTGTGCGGGGCCTGTCGGCCCTGAAGATGCGCACCTCGCGAAATAGCGCTGCGACCGGGTCGTTATAGGACACGACCCGGACGCCCCTCTTGCACCCAATGTCCTCCAGAAGTTGATGACCGTGAAAGAATCAACCGAGCAAGCATCCCATTCGCCCCAGTCCCTGGCTGACACTCAATTCACCGGGGAGAACCTGGCCTTCATTGAGGACCTCTACCGTCAGTACCTCGAGGATCCGGGCTCCGTGGACACCAGCTGGGAGCCGATCTTCGAGGAGTACTTCGGCCCGCAGGCACCGCTTAACGGGGGCGCGCCGCACTTCAAGCCCCGCTCGATCTTCGAGCCGGCTTACATCCCCGGGCAGGCCCCGGGCGGCGACGCGGTCTGGGTGGATAAACTTGAGGGCATCACGGTGCGCGCGCCGGGGCGTACCGAGGGCTTTGCCGCCCGGGTCGAGGCGATCGTCCGGGCCTTCCGTCTGCACGGACACCTGATCGCCGGGATCGACCCGCTGGATCGCCCGCGCCACACCTCCCCGCCGGAGCTGGAGCCCTCGCTCTACGGGTTTACCTCGGGCGATCTCAAAGCCCGGGTCCACTACGAGCCTCTCTTTGGCTCCCGGGAAGTCACCCTGGGTGAGCTGCTGCAGCGCCTGCGTGACATCTACTGCGGCCACATCGCCGTCGAATACCAGAACATGCCGGGAAGCCAGTCGCGTACCTGGCTGCGCGATCAGATCGAGCGCAACGACTACGCTGAACTCAACCCAACCGAGGACGGCCCCCACATCCTCGACTCGTTGGTCGAAGCCGACGCGTTTGAGACCTTCCTGCACAAAAAGTACGTCGGCGCCAAGCGCTTCTCGCTCTCCGGCGGGGAGTCGCTGATCCCGATGCTCGACTTCATGCTCGAGGAAGCCGCCGGGCTCGGAGTCGAAGAGGTCGTGGTCGGCATGGCCCACCGCGGTCGCCTCAACGTGCTGCACAACATCATGAACAAGCCCGCCGAGGCGATGTTCTCCGAGTTTGAGAAGGTCCAGACGCCCGAAGACTACATCGGCAGCAGCGACGTCAAGTACCACATGGGCTTCTCCAGCGACCGCACCACCCGCAGCGGCGCCTCGGTGCACCTCTCGCTCTGCTTCAACCCCAGCCACCTGGAGTTCGTCAACCCGGTGGTCCTGGGTCGAGTCCGCGCCAAGCAGGATCGCCTGGGCACCGAAGGCGCTCGCCAGAAGCTCCTCCCCCTCCAACTCCACGGCGACGCCGCCTTCAGCGGGCAGGGCATCGTCACCGAGTCGCTGAACCTGGCACGGGTCAAGGGCTACAACGTCGGCGGCACCATTCACGTGGTGATCAACAACCAGATCGGGTTCACCACCAACCCCGAAGACAGCCGCTCCACGACCTACGCCACCGACGTGGCCAAGATGCTCGAAGTCCCGATCTTCCACGTCAACGGCGACGATCCCGAAGCCTGTGTGCGGGTGATGAAGCTCGCGATGCGCTACCGCCAGCGCTTCGGCGAAGACGTCATCGTCGACCTGGTCTGCTACCGACGCTACGGCCACAACGAAGGCGACGAGCCCCGCTTCACCCAGCCGGAGATGTACGGCTCCATCGACGCCGCCAAGCCGGTGCGTGAGAAGTACGTCGACAGCCTGATCTCCCGCCAGATCATGACGCCCGCGCAGACCGACAAGGTCTGGAACACGCAGATGGACGCCTATGGCGAGGTCTTCAAAGAGATCCGCAAGACGCCGCTGCCCAAATCCATCAGCACCCTCGACGGGGTGTGGACCCCTTACCACGGCGGACCGCTGAAGTCCGGCGACGGCAACAACGCCCCCATCAGCGAAGAGCTCTTCAAAGAGCTCGCGCACAAGCTGGTCGACGTCCCCGAGAGCCACAACGTCCACCGCACTCTGCGCCGCTTCCTTAAGGGACGCGAAAAGGTCGCCACCGGCGAGAGCCCGGCCGACTGGGGCATGGGCGAAGCGCTGGCCTTCGCATCGCTGCTCGTCCAGGGCACGCGCATCCGCATGAGCGGCCAGGACGTGATCCGCGGCACCTTCAGCCATCGCCACGCCGCACTCTTTGATACCAAGACCGGCGAGGGCTACTGGCCGCTGCGACACTTAGGCGAAGATCAGGGATCGCTGGAGATCTACAACTCCACCCTCTCCGAGAACGCGGTGCTGGGCTTTGAGTATGGCTTTAGCCTGGACTCCCCTGACGCCCTGGTGCTCTGGGAGGCGCAGTTCGGCGACTTCGTCAACGGCGCACAGGTCATCATCGACCAGTTCATCAACTCCGGCGAAGATAAGTGGAAGCGCCTCAGCGGCCTGACCATGCTCCTTCCCCACGGCTACGAGGGCCAGGGCCCGGAGCACTCCTCGGCTCGCCCCGAGCGTTTCCTCCAGCTCTGCGCCGGCGACAACATGTACGTCTGCAACCTGACGACGCCCGCGCAGTACTTCCACGCGCTGCGCCGCCAGGTGCTCCACAGCGCCCGCAAGCCGCTGATCGTCATGAGCCCCAAGAGCCTGCTGCGCCACAAAGACGCGGTCAGCCCCATGGAAGACTTCACCCAGGCCGGCTTCCAGCCGATCCTCAAGGAGTCCCGTCCGGAGATCAAAGCCGACAAGGTGCGCCGCGTGCTGCTCTGCTCGGGCAAGGTCTACTACGATCTCTGCGACCACGCCGCCGAGCAGGGCATCGACGATGTGGCCATCGTGCGCGTCGAGCAGCTCTATCCGCTTGATGGCAAGCTTCTCAAAGAAGCGGTCGCTCCCTTCAAAAACGCCAGCGAGCTGGTCTGGGTTCAGGAAGAACCTAAAAACATGGGCGCCTGGCACTATATCTTCCCGCGCCTCATCGAGATCTTCGGCGCCAACCCCCTGCCCGCCTACGTCGGTCGCATCGCCAGCGCGAGCCCGGCCACAGGTGCCTACGAGAGCCACGAGCTCGAACAGCGCTCACTGGTCTCGCAGGCCTTTGCCAAAAAGCTGGACTGAACAGGTGGCGTTCCGGGCCACGCGGGCTTGGATTCGACGCCTATCTCTGATACCCCCGGTAGGGCAGCGTGCGGGTTTCACGGCCCGCGCGACCTACACGATGTGATGTTAAGCCCCTGACCTTTTAAGTAACTACGTTGCACGCCTACGAGGCCTTACATGAGCGTACCCGTTGAGGTCCCCACCCTTGGTGAGTCTGTCACCGAGGCGATCATCGCTGAATGGTTGAAAAAAGAGGGCGATTTCGTTGAGGAAGACGAGATCATTGCCGAGCTTGAGACCGACAAAATCACCGTTGAGGTGCCCGCTCCGGTCTCGGGCACGATCAAGAAGCTGCGCTTCGCGATCGACGACTCCGTGAACCCCGGCGACATCATCGCCGACATTGAGCCCGGTGAATCCAAAGGCGGCGACGCCGGCGGTGCCACGAGCGAAGCGGCGCCCAAGCAGCCTGCTGCCGCGGACCAGGGCGAAGACCAGGGCGGTGACGCCCACGACAAGGTCGGCCCGGCCGTCCGACGTCTGGTCGAAGAGAACAACCTGGAGCTGGCCGACATCCGCGGCACCGGCCCCGGCGGTCGTGTGACCAAGGGCGATGTGCTCGAGCACGTGAAGAGCGGCGCCGCCAAGAAGAGCAAGCCCGCCGCGGCTAGCGCCGAAGCGCCGCGCCCGACCGTCGACCAGGGCGCGCTCGAAGAGCGTGTTGCCATGAGCAAGCTGCGCCAGACCGTGGCCCGCCGCCTGGTCGAAGCTCAGCACAACGCCGCGATGCTCACGACCTTCAACGAGGTCGACATGACGGCGATCATGGCGCTGCGCAAGCAGTACCAGGATCGCTTCGTCAAGAAGTACGGCTTTAAGCTGGGCTTCATGAGCTTCTTCATCAAAGCGTCCATCGAAGCCCTGAAGGCCTTCCCCTCGGTCAACGCCGAGATCGATGGCACCGACATCGTCTACAAGAACTACTACAACATCGGCGTGGCCGTCGGTGGCGGACGTGGTCTGGTGGTGCCCGTGCTTAAGAACGCCGACCAGTACAGCTTCGCTCAGACCGAGCAGGAGCTGGGCAAGCTGGTCGACAAGGCCGTCAACAACAAGCTGACCCTGCCCGAGCTGCAAGGTGGCACGTTCACCATCTCCAACGGCGGCATCTACGGTTCGATGCTCTCCACGCCCATCCTCAACCCGCCGCAGTCGGGCATCCTGGGCATGCACAACATCGTGGAGCGCCCGGTGGCGGTAAACGGCAAGGTTGAGATTCGCCCGGTGATGTACCTGGCACTCTCCTACGACCACCGCATCATTGATGGTCGCGAGGCCGTCAGCTTCCTGGTGCGCATCAAGGAATGCCTGGAGAATCCCGAGCGCATGCTGCTCGAAGTCTGATCCCAGGGCGGGCCTCCCACGAGGCTGCTCAGCGAGAGGTCGGGGCCACGCGCCTCGGCCTCTTCGTCGATCGGGGCCCCGGCAACCTCCATCGCCGGCCCGCCACACACTTCAACGCCCCTGAACAAAGGCTGTTGTTATGTACGATCTCGTTGTCATCGGTTCTGGACCTGGCGGCTACATCGCTGCGATTCGCGCCGCTCAGCTCGACATGAAGGTCGCCGTGGTGGAGCGCTACCCCACCTTCGGTGGCACCTGCCTCAACGTGGGCTGCATTCCGTCAAAAGCGCTGCTCGAATCGAGCGAGCGCTACGAAGAAGCCCGGGAGCACTTCGGCGACCACGGTATTACGGTCGGCGACGTGAGCTTTGACCTCAAGAAGATGCTGGCACGCAAAGATGAGGTCGTCTCCAGCCTGGTCGGCGGCGTGGCCGGGCTCTTCAAAAAGAACAACATCGACACCTTTCACGGCCACGGCTCCATCGTGGACACCAAACGTGTCGATGTGAAAAAGGACGACGGTTCGGTCGAAACGCTGCAGACCGAACGCATCCTGATCGCCACCGGTTCCAAGCCCATCAGCCTGCCGGGCGTGGAGATCGACAAGGAGCACATCGTCGACTCCACCGGCGCGCTCAACTTCCAGGAAGTGCCCGAGCACCTGGTGGTCATCGGCGCCGGCGTCATCGGCCTGGAGCTGGGTTCGGTGTGGCGCCGCCTCGGCGCCAAAGTCACCGTGATCGAATACCTCGGCGAGATCTTCGGCGGCCGCGCCGACAAAGATGTCACCCGCCAGGCTCAGCGCGTCTTCAAGAAGCAGGGCATTGAGTTTGCGCTCAACGCCGCGGTGACCGGCGCCAGCGTCAACAAGGGCAAGGTCACCGTGACCTACGAGCAGGATGGTGAGACCAAAACCATCGACTGCGACCGTCTCCTGGTGGGCGTGGGCCGCAAGCCCTACACCGAGGGATTGGGCCTGGAGAACATCGGGCTGGAGACGACCGCGCGCGGGTTCATCGAGGTCAACAAGCACTACGAGACGTCGATCAAAGGCGTCTACGCCATCGGTGATGTGATCCCCGGGCCGATGCTCGCCCACCTGGCCGAGCACGAGGGCGTGACCTGTGTGGAACGCATCAAGGGCATCGCCGGCCACGTCAACTACGACGCTATCCCCGACGTGGTGTACACCCATCCCGAGGTGGCCTCGGTGGGCAAGACAGAGCAGGCGCTCAAGGAAGCCGGCATCAAGTATAAAACCGGCAAGTTCCCCTTTAAGGCCAACGGCCGCGCCCGCGCGCTCAACGACACCGAAGGGTTCGTCAAGATCCTGGCCGACGCCGAGACCGACCGCATTCTGGGCGCCCATATCATCGGCCCGCGCGCCGGCGATCTGATCGCCGAGCTGGCGGTGGCCGTGGAGTTTGGTTCCAGCGCCGAAGATATCGCGCGCTCGACCCACGCCCACCCCACCCTGGCCGAGGTTATCAAAGAAGCCGCGCTTGATGTGGACGGGCGCACGCTCAACCTCTGAGCCGACCTCGACGTTTCACGTGTACGCCCGGGCCCGGGCGTACACATCGCCCCCCGCTCGCGAACTGACGCAAGCGGGGGGCTTTTTTGTTTTACGAGACGTCTGTATGCCCCCGGCGTTCAGGACGATCTAACGGTCCGGCCGAAACTTCGCGTAGCCGAGCTCCTCGCGCGCCTGATCGCCCTGGCGGATCACCATGTCGCGCATGGCCCGATCAAGACCCAGCCAGGCCTCTTTCACATGCTCCGGCACGCTGAACGCGTCGAGCACCTCCCGCAAGATCTGGTGGCGGCGATCAAAATGCCCGACCAGAATCGGCATCTGCTGATGAGCTCGCCGAATCGGAGGCCCCGCATAATCGCCCTGCCTGCTCCCCAGGTGCGCATGGACAAACGCGATCTGGGAGGCAATCAGCGCCTCTTTGTCGCTCTTCATAAAGAAAAAGCCGATCATCAGATCGTCAAAGAGCCGATCGTAGAAGGCGCGCATCATGGCCTCCATCCGCTCGGCGCCGCCGACCTCTTCGATCACATCCCATGGCGTGCTCATAAGGCTCCTCCAGCCCGATCGTGCGGGCGTTCCGGTCAGGTTGCGTCGCGCCGGTGCAGCGTCATCATCAGCGTGCCCTCGTAGAGCGAGCCCATGAGACGATCGCCGGGGAGCTGACGCAGCTCCTGGCCCTGCAACACGTGATCGCCCATCCAGCGGGCTCTCCCCTCGGCCCAATGCACGACGCGAGCTCGAATCGGAGCATTTCCAAAGGACTCTCCCATCACGTCGGCCGGTAGCCATAGCGGGGCGAAATCCCCTTCGTCATTCCAAGCCGTGATGGCACAGAAGGCGGGCATCGCGGCGAGCGACGCATTGGGAGCCGGGCTATCAAACACGTCGATCAAAAGCGGCAAACCGAGTGCGCGAGCCAGCTCCGAGATCAACGCATCAAACGCCTGAGAAGATTTCATGCCACGCACCGGCGACAGACGCCGACGCCAAACGCTGCGGGTCCGCGTGAGGTAACCGCTGTAGGCCCCCTGAGCCAGCGCGATCGCGCGCTGGCGCTCGTCATCATTCAGCCGCTCGAAACGCGCGTTCATCGAGGCCCGCGCCGAGGCAAAGGCCCGATCGAGCGCGTGTTCGAAGTCGACCGGCGGTGCGGGTACGCGGCGCGGCAGACCCACTCGCCAGCGAACCCGCTCGCCATTGCCCAGCGGGGCAGCGGAATCCCAGGCCGGCGCGCGCAGCCTACCGGCCCGCACCGCCGAGGCGTTGCTTTCGAGTGCGCGCGCCATCCCACGCAGGAGATCACGCAGGGCATCCCGCTCCCGGGTCGACCAGCAAAGAAGAGGCATGGACCAGGGGAGGTTCACCGGCTCGCTAAGCCCGATGCTTACCCCGGGGGCATCGTACACGCCGAACTCCTCGGAGAGCTCCGTGGCTCCGCGCCAGCTCCCGAGCACACAAGCCTCCTGACGTCGAAGCTCCTCCCAGGCGCGGGCAAGCTCGGCGAAATCAGGCCAGGCTCCCAGTCTCCCAACCAGCGGCGCATGGCCTTCGGCAAGCCCACAGGCGATCACGGGCAGCGCGCCGCGGTGGTTGACGCCGTTGATGTTTCGCAGCGTGTGCGCGGCCTGCCGCAGCGCGCTTTGAGGCGACACCCCACCGCAGTCCCAGATCACCTCGGTAAGCGCGGAGGCGTGGCCGGCCCAGGGCGTGCTCCGCAGTGCCGTGGCAGCGCGATCCACGGCGTCGACCAGATAGGGCACCTCGCTCACATCAAACCACTCCGGCCACCGCACCTCCGAGGCCAGCGCTCGCCGCAGCGGCTCGCGCAAGACCTGCTCCGGCGGCTCCAGTTCGGCACCAAGCGCGGAGATCAGCGCAGCGTGGCGGGCCTCAAAACGGTCCAGACGCCAGCTCACCAGCCCCGGGATTCGCGTTGGAGAGACAGGCGGAGCGGAGGCGTGGCGGGCCGCCTGACCGGCCAGGGCACGCACCTCCTTGTCGTCACGCAGCCTCACTATCAGGCTGACCAGCGTTGGCGAGAGCCCCAGCGCATCGGCCAGTATGGGAGCGAAGGCCTCGGTCAGCGCGTCGTCAGCAAGCGTCGAGAGAAGCGACGCGTTGACCCTAATCCCGGCCCGCTCTTTGTGGAGCAGAGCAAGCACCGGACGTCCTTGCTCCTCCAGGGTCTCGGCGATTCTCCCCCCTTCAAAAGCCGCCACCAGGCGCTCCACACATCTGGCCTGCTCCTCAGCCCCCAGGCCCTTTTCAGCGAGCGCACCGATCAGCGCGGGAAGGTACCCTTCGAGCACCTCCACAGCCACGCGCCGGACCCGGCGCTCGGCTACCTTCAGATCTGCGCCCGCCGCCTGGACCACCGCACTCTGTTTCACACCTGCTCCTCACGCCCGCGCCAGGCTCCCGGTGGGGCACAGCGCTCACACTTCGATCCTCGGGGTTTGTCTCCGGCATCTTAGGCAGAGCCCGACGAATAATGAAGGGCCAAGCGCGAACTTCTCGGGATCCCGGCAAGAGGCGCACCTGCACAGCATCCACCGGCCTTTCTCAAAGAGCTTCGAGCCCGTAGGGCCAGCTAAGCGGTCCCGGGATATGGGTCTCACTCCCCTCGATCTCCCGACCTAGCTCACTGTCGCCATTCTCTCCCCAGCACAAGATCACGCCGGCTGTCGTGATGGCGCAGGTATGAATTTTTCCGGCTTCGATCTGCAAGAAGGTCTCGTCCACATCGACCTCCACCGGCACAAGCTCATTACCGGTCTGCACAACCCCGAGTTGGCCGTGATCGTTGTACCCCCAGCACCAGGCCTCCCCATCGGAATTGAGTCCACAACTATGGACATTGCCGCTGCTCACGGACACCAGAGGCACATCCCCGCCTACCTCCTCCGGCGCCAGCACCAGGTCCGGTCCGGAGGCTCCGGTGCCCAGGCGACCGGTCGAGCCGGTACCCCAGCAGAAGACTCGACGACCACGAGATGTCTCCATCACCGCGCAGGTATGCTGAAACCCGCCCTCCAGCCGGACAAAGGTCGCCCCCTCGGGCTGAATCACAGCGGTAGGCACATCCAGATTGCCCAGCGCTCCATTGCCCAGCCGCCCGTCATCTCCGCGCCCCCAACAATAGGCCTGATCGTCCTCGGTCAGTCCGCAGATGTGCTCATGCCCCGAGCTCACCTGCTTCCAGGAATGACCGCCAACAACCAGCGTCGGATCTGGAACCGTCCCACTGGTCAACCCCACGCCCAGACGCCCTCCCGGATTGTAGCCCCAGCAGTAGATCTCAGTACCGCGTCTCCCGCAGGTATGGGCATCACCGGAGCTGACCTCATCCCAGTCGCTCTCCTGAGTGACCTGCACGGGCTCCACAAGGGTCCCCGCCCCGACCTCTCCGTTCCCCAGACGACCAAAGCGCTGCTGGCCCCAGCACCACAACGTGCCCTCCGGTTTCAACGCGCAGGTATGCGCGCGCCCCGCGCTCACCGAGGCCCACGCTCCGGGAACCTGCAGGGGGAAAATCGAGCGCTCCGGCGACGCGCTCCCCAGCTGCCGGTCGCCGTTGTTCCCCCAGCACCACAGCGTGTCATCGGCCAGAACTGCGCATCCGTGCGTCTCGCCAAGCGAGAGCTGCTCCCAACGCGGCGCCACCAACACGTAATCCCGGCGCTCTTCCTGGCAGAAATCCTCCCCATCCACATCCACACAGGCGCGCACCACCAGCTCCGTCTCCTCCGCATTCAGCACCAGAGACGCTCCCGTCTCGCACCCCTCCAGCGCTTGACAACTGCCCTCGGTGCAGATCTCGCAACTCAGCACACATTCCGGACGCCCCTCACACGTCGCGCTCACCTGCCCCTGGTCCACCACAAACACATCCCCGGCCGGCGGCGCACTCACGCTCAACTCAAACGCCCCCACCACCCGGAAACTCACCCGCTCTTCGACCTCCTCGCCCTGATAGCTCGCGCGAATCGCCACATCGTGGCGGCCCTCATTGACCCGCACCGTGTAGCTCTGCGCGCAGGCCTCCGCGTCCAACTCGTTGAGCTGACAAGTGGTCGTGCACCCGGCCGGCGCACAGCTAAAGTTCAGCGTAACCTCCCCCTCCTCGCCATCGATGAAGACCGGGTCGTCGACCGCTTCGACGCTCAACCGAAGCTCGTCCCCGGGCACATCGCCATCGGGCTCCTCCCCATCGGGCACATCGCCATCGGGCTCCTCCCCATCAGGACGCTCCGTATCCGTTGGGCCAGCATCGCGATCCTCTGGCGAGTCGTCACCATTGCAGCCCAATCCTGTCATCGTGATCAGCACCAGAGCCCACGGCAGCCAACGTCTCATACTCGCCCCCTCGCCACGCAGTGAGCGCGTGCAACATCCCCACGCCCCCCCGGTTATCATTGCTTAAGTCCCCTGAATGATGCGCGCCTCATCCCCCGGGTCAACAGGATTAAACACGGGCACGTCGGGCCACCGGGCCTCCAGCGCTTCGCGAAGCGCCCCCTCGTCCAGCCGCGCGCCGGTGATGGACGTCGGATTGAAACTGATCGCCAGCAGGCGCGAGGAATGCCCCACACGCACCTCCCAGCTCCGCCTGAAGCGCCGCCACAACCGGCCACCGGGGTGCAGCGCTGTACCATCACCCACCACCAGCGTGCGTGTGCGCGGCCCTCCCACCGCCAACAACTCCTCGATCACCCGATCACTCACCAGCCCCGGCACCACCACCCCGGCCGTGGACTTCTGCCAGAGCCGGCGCCCCTGACTCAGCCCCAGCAGACCCGAGGCGTGGGGCAGCTCGCGAAGCTCCCCGTCGTCTTCCACAAGGTAGGCCCGCTTATCGCGTCTGGCTGCCGCCAGCGCCTCCCGCCACATCTCACTCTCGACCACCGGCAACGTGAGACGATCGACCACGTCGTGAGTACGCCGAATCACATCCTCCACGCTCCCCACCACGGCCCCGGTCGACATCACGATCGCCGGCGCCACCTCCGGATGCGCGCCCACCACCCGCCCGTAGGCCCCATCCACCAACACCGGCCCGGCCCCCCGGGCCAGCAACGCCTCCAGCGCCTTCACCACATCCCCCCGGTGGCGAAGCCCGGCCAGAATCACCTCGCCAGGCCCCAGCGCCCGGGCCACCATCACCGGCCCCATCGGCGAACTCACCCCCAGCGGCGCAACATACTCCAGCGGCACCGTCGATCGCCCCAGCGCCTGCTCGGCACTCACCACCCAGTGCCCTTCATCCACCGCGATAGCCGGCTTTTCGGTGCCCAGAAGCACGTCGGCCTGCTCCCCATCAATGCCCACCGACACCAGCCCCAGCGGCTCCGGCCGACGCCGCGCAATCATCGCGTTTAACGTGGTCGTTTTGCCACAGTTCTTGGCCACCCCCACCACGGCCAGTCGCCCGACCTTCCACCAGGGCTTTACCAACGGGTCCATCTCACGCTCGGAAGTCTCACTCACCATCGCCTCGGCATCGACTGACGCAACCTGGCTGCCATACCCTCAAAAAAAGCCAGCGACGGGACGTCCCGCCGCTGGCTCTTCAGGCGCCCCACAGGGGCGCCTCAAACATCACCGTGACTCAGGCGCCGCGGTGACTGAGCGTCTCAACCTGATCCAGGCGCGGGTGACCGTTGCGGAAATCATCCGCCGTCAATCCCTTGCCATCGTTGGCCTGGTCCATGTGCTGAAGTGTGCGCACCAACCCGTAGATCGAGGCCAGCACATCGCCGGTATGTCCCAGCTCCGATACCGTGTGCATGTTGCGAATCGGGAAACCGATCGAGGTCGCCGCCGCATCCACGCTCGCCAGCACCGCCGCCATCGCGTCGGTTCCGGTGTCGCGACCACACACATCCCGCTGCACGGGAATCTCGTTGGCCAGCGCCGTCTCTTCAAAGAGACGGTTGAGAAACTCGCTGGCCACCGCGCCCACGCTCAACGTGTAACCCTTGCCCATCTTCAGCGGGGTGAAGCGCTTGTCGCCCACACCCGGCGCCGCCTCCAGGTCGTGGTTCACATCCACGCCAATGACCACATCAGGCTTCAACTCGCCAGCGAGCACCCGGCTGCCAAAGCGACCGATCTCCTCGTGGGTGGCGATGGCAAAGAGCACGCGCACGTTCTTCAGCCCGCCCTCTTCCGCCAGAATGCGAGCACACTCCGCGCTCACAAAACAGCCCAGCCCGTTGTCCAGGTACGCGCCGGTGAAGCTGTCGGGCCCGAACCCACGACGAATCGGACGGTCGAGCAGGATCGGATCGCCGGCGCGAATCCCCAGCTTCTCAACCTGCTTCTTGCGATCCTCGCCATGAAGCCCCAGCTCCAGGTAGAGCTGCTCGGGCTTCAAGCCCTTGTCGCCGGTGCGCACCGAGCTGTCCGCGAAGTGAATCGCTCCCAGCGCCTCAATGGTCCCGCCGCGAAGCTCGCGGTAGCTTCCCGGCTTCTCGGGATCTTCGCTGAACAGAATGACTTCGTTACCGATCAGGGTCAGCGGCAAAAAGGAGTCGCTGTTAATCCAGATCTTGCCATCGTCGGAAATGCTGCGCACCTGCATGCGGATCTTATCGGCGTGGCCGATGATCATCACCGTCAGGCGCTCGTCTTCCCCCGGATGGGTATCGAGCACCAGGCCCGCGTTGCCGCGGAACTGATGTACCGCCCAGCCCTCCAACTTCACTTCGTCGAACCGCGGCTTGAGCACTCCGTAGCTCATTGCCGCCTCCAGCCCGATCGGGCTCGGCGCAGCGAGGACCTCACGCATGAAGTTGAATTGCGCCTCAGGCATCGACTCATTCCAGGGCTGCTTCGTCTCGCTCATAATCTCACTCATTTCAGGGTTACGTGAACTACCGGCGGCCAACCTAGTAACCGGCAGAGGCGCTGGCAACGATCGTTTATGACGCGGCGCGCCACCCGTAAGTGGCGTAAAATTTGCGCCCTCAGCGGCGCATCGCCAGTGTCTGTAAACGCCTGAGGTAACCCGATTCATCCACACCGCGCGGTTCGCGCACCCCGCGATCCAAAAAATGCTCCACCGAGGCTCGATCCACGGCTTCATCTTCCCCGTCGAGCGCGCCGCCATCGCGCTCCCAGACCCTCACCACGCCGTAAAACAGCGTGGCCAGCTGATCGACCAGCTCTCGCATCGCCAGACTGGCGCTGGCCTGATTCAGACTCAACACCCGGTCGACCTGTGCCGAAAGCTCGCCCAACGCCCGCGACAACTCCTCGGCCCGCTCATACTCGGCGCCCTGCACCTGATCGAGCAGCCCGCTTAAGTACGCAAAAAAGCCCGCGTGCACCCGGTAGCGGTGCATGTCGCGCAGCACCTGCATGTAAAGGGTGTTATGCGTCCCCTCCCAGTTCTCGTAGACGATCGCATCGCGCAACAAACGCGGCAGCACCGAAAAACTCTCGATGGCGCCATTGCCGCCCAGCACCTCAATGCCCTGCACGCAGGCCTGGCGGGCCGAGATCGCCGTACGCGACTTGTTGATGTTGATGGCCATGCGCAAAAACGCCGCCTCCTGCTCGCTGGCCTCCCCCTCATCCAGCCGATCCTGAAGCGCGCAGAGATGAAAATTCGCCGAAACCATCGCCTCCAACTCCGCGCGCATATCGCCCAGCGTCTCCTGCACCAGCGGGTAGTTGAGAATCGGCTGCCCAAAGGCCTCGCGGTGCTCCGCGTAGAGCCGGGCGCTGAGGTAAGCCCGACGCATCACCCCGCAACACCCCACCGCGTTGTAGAGACGCGAGGTGTTGATCACCAGGTTCATCATATGCTTGAAGCCCTGGCCGAGCTCCCCCATATGAAACGCCTGTGCCCCGCGAAAGTCGCACTCCCCCGAGGCCATCGAGCGCGTGCCCAGCTTATCCTTGAGACGACGCACGTAGAACTCGTTGACCGAGCCGTCTTCCAGAAGGCGCGGCACCAAAAAGAGCCCCAGCCCACGGGTGCCCTCCTGCCCCAGCTCCTCGACCCGCGCCGTCATCAGAAAGACGTCCGCATCGATATTTGAGCAGAACCACTTCTCCCCGTAGATCCGAAAACTCCCGTCTTCGGCCCGCAACGCCCGGGTCGCATTGGCCCCCACATCACTCCCGCCCTGAACCTCGGTCAGAAACTGGGCGCCCTCCAGGTGGTTGTCATACTCGGCGTCGAGAAACCCCGGCAGATACCTCGCTTTGAGCTCCTCGCTGCCCAGCTCCTGCAGTACCCGGATCACCCCGGCGGTACAGGCCAGCGGACAATTATGCCCGGCCTCCCCATTGAGGCTCGAGAGGTAAAAGCGACTCAGCGCCCCCAGGGTGTTCGGATGCTCGGCGTAGGCCGCCATCACCCCGGAGCCATAAATCATGCGCCCGGCCTCATGATAGCTCGGGTGATGATCGATGGCCTCGATACGCTCCCCAAAACCGGTGTAGCGCTGGAGCTGCGGAAGGTTGCCCGGCTCGTTATTCTTGCGCACCACCTCATCCAGCGGCCCCAACACCACCTGACCAAACGCAGCCAGCGCGGCCTCCAACGCCGGGCGACGCTCCGGCCTGGCGTAGCGCCTGATCACTCGCCGAAAATGCCCGTCGCCCTCAAAGGCGTTGTGGCGCATCGCCTCACCAAAGCCCTGAAGCGCCTGGCGACCACGGGCATTGGGTTGCGGAATTTCAAAGCTCGGCTCGATCGACTCGCTCATCGCTTCACTCCTTCAGGCCCCTCGCCATGGCGAGGGCGGTCACAGGGGCAGACGCGCGCAGGCAACGCGCTCTATCTCAACGCGCCAAACCTACACATCGCCCCGGACCTTCGCAAAGCGTGCGCCCCCCCCCGCCGCTGGTGATCGCTTGGCCGCCGGCAGCTCACCCCGGCGGCGGACCAAACTGCTGGTAGAGCATGTACATCAGGGTCACGATGAGCAGGATCAAGATCAGGCTCATCATCGTGACCACCGTCATCGGAGCCACCAGCGGCTGAGGGAAGATAAAGCGAATCCATCCCTCCCGGCGCACGGGTCGCTCGCCGCCTTCAGCCTCCAACTCAAAGAGATGCAGCGGCAGCGGACTGCGCTCACCGGTCTCTTCCAGCGCGTCGCCCTGCGGGGGAATGTAGATCGCCGCATCCGGATCCCGACCACGCTGCGCATCGCGCATCCGGCGCAGCCGATCCCGCACCTGGGCGGCGTCGCGCGGACGACGCTCCACTTCTTTTTCCAGCAGCTCAAAGGTCAACTCAATGACCTCTTCGGGGACGGCCTGCCCCACCCGCAGTCGCAGATTCGGCAGCGGCTCTGTCTTATGTGCCCGCATCAACGCCAGGTCATTCTCCCCCCGAAAAGGCGCCTCCCCTGCCAGCGCTGTAAAGAGGAGCACCCCCAGGCTGTATAAGTCGCTGCGCGCCGAAGGCGGCTTTCCATCCACCAGCTCCGGCGCAATGATCCCCGGCGTCCCGGCAACCTGCCCTCCCTGGGTCAGCTCCCGTTTACGCGAGAGCAACTTGGCCACCCCGAAATCCAGCAGCTTCACGTGGATCTGTCCGTCACGATGCCGCGAGAGCATGATGTTATCGAACTTCAAATCGCGATGAATGATCTGCTGACCGTGAGCCTCAATAAGCGCCTCACAGACCTGGGCGAAGACCTCCAAAATATCGGCCAGCCGCAAATGCCCGCGCCGCAACGCCTGGCGAAACGTCACCCCGTCGACGTACTCCATCACCAGGTAGGTCAGCCCCCCGGCGTCGGTGCCACTGTCGATAAGTTGCACCACGTGGGGGTGCGCCATACTGGCCACCAACTCCACCTCAAGCTGAAAACGCTCCACCAGCGAGGGATCCCGAGTGAGTGTGGGCTTGAGCACCTTCACCGCTACAGTGCGGTTCACGCTGAGCTGGCAGGCCTCAAAGATAATGCCCATGCCTCCGGCGTTGAGCACCCGATCCAGACGGTAGCGCCCATCAAGCACACGCCCCACCAGCAGCTGCGGCGCGTCGATCGGACGCGTCGAGGCTCGCCTCTTCGGGGGCGTTTTATCGGTGGGCTGCGTGGTCATACGGAGACGCTCACTGGGCTGCCAGCCTTCATCCAGATTCCATCTTCAATCAGCGTTTCACCATAGCCCCTAACAGTCCCACCGACAAAGCTCCGGCAGCCCAACCCGCCAAAAAAAGCGCCCCCGACGGTCGTCGGCGGCGCACTCCATTCCCGGCACTCTCAAGCTCGTGTACAGCCGCGCGTCCTCTCAGGCCCGCGGTGGTATCGGGGTATCCCCGCCCCTTAAGATCGCCCCCAGCCCGGTCTGGCTGGGCATGCGCTCCCGGGGCAGCACCACAACCTCCCCACCCATCTCAATGACCGCTTCGGCTAACTCGTCGTACACGTCTTTGGCCATGGCCTGATCCACCTCATCGGAATCGCCATTGACCTCGTGCACCTGACCGAGCTCACGATCGAAGTCCCCCAAAAGATGCGCCTCCTCATCAAGGAGCAGCATATGCACCCGCCCCTCCACTACCATGCGGGCGATCTGCGCCAGATCGATCTCCACGGCCCCTTTGCCGAAGTTTCGCTCCCAGAGCGCCAGCGCCCGATCCACCCTCTCCGAGGCCTGCGCCTCCACCATCGGCCAGGCTCGCTGATGAATCTCGGCATCGCTCCAGTAATGCACGTTGCCCTCGATCCCCTCGTTCACCAGCTGGGTAAGTCCGCTATGACGGGCGGCCTCATGAAAGAGCGGATGACAGTAGTCGACCGCCGCCAAAATCAGCGGTCCGCGGGCGTCGCCCAGATACTCGGCAATCGCCTCAGCGACCTGTGAGAAATACTGCTTGAGGTAGGCCTTATGCTGCTCCCGACCGCCCCCATGACCATGCACCATCGGCGACATAAAGCCCCCGCCGCGTCCCCGGGGCCCCTGGGCCGAACGCAACTTCATGCCGTCCTGCCCCTTCTCTTCCTCCAGCATCAGCGCATCGCGCAGGCTATGCGGCAGGTTCTCCACCTCCACCGGCCGCGCACCCGAGGCGCTACCCTCCCAGAGATTGACCTCTTCCTCCCCGACGGCCAGCACCCAGTAGCTCTCCGGCATCGCCAACATCCCCAGCAAGGGACGGGTGTGAAAGTTATCACCGACCACCACCTCGTCCTCAAAGCTGCGGGGCAGCCGATAAACCTTTTGAAAGCTGGGAGACGCAAAAATCGCCACCCCTTCACCGCTGTGGTTCCAGAAGTCCCGCTCCTCGGCCATCGCGTACAACGACTCCAACAACCTGCGACGCTCCTCCTCGTTGAGTAGATCTGCCGCTCTGAGCCGCCCTTCCACCTCGTCGATATGCCCGCGCAACTTCAAACGGTTGACCTTCCCCGTCATCTCCCGGCGCTCCACGGGCATGTAGATCGAGATCGCCGGGGCTTCGTGCACACCCACCAGCTCGCGAAACTCTGTCGTCCCAAAGCGGTCCATACCTTCTCCTTACATCCGTTGGATTGCTCTGCTCTCGAAGGCCTCCCCACTCGCCTCCGACGCCTCCCTGGCGCACTCGAAGTAATAAGACCGCCCCCCCCTACGGCAAGAAACCCAACAAGGACTTCCCCTTTATTTTCAACCCATTACCCAATCAACCCAACCCCTCCGAACTCAACCCCCTTACGTCTTCGCCCGCGCCCACGCGTGCTCCCATTCGCTGCAGACGCACCGGTGTCTCCAGATAGAGCGACTGGCTGGGAAAGGCAAAGGACCCTCCGGCCTCCTCAACGATGTCCATGATCTGAAAGAAGATCCGCTCGCGGATCGCATACCACTCGTAGCGATCACGCGTCTGCGCGTAGCACTGCACATCAATATCGAGCGAACTGGCCCCAAACCCCGAAAAACTCACCAGATAACGAGCGTTGTCGATGCCCTCGGCCCGGGCCAACAGCCTCCGCACCTGATCGATGATCCGCTCCAGCGTCGCCCGGGAGGTCCCATAGGTCATCGTCAACGTCGTCGAAATCGCCAGAACCTCGTCCTTATTGAGATTCTCCACCGCCGTGGTGGCCAGATCGGAGTTGGGCACCGTGATGATCGAACGCTCAAAAGTCATCAACTTCGTGGAGCGAAGCCCGATCTCGGTGACCACACCACAGCCGTGCTCCGACTGCACCAGATCCCCGATTTTGAAGGGACGATCGGTTAAAATCATCACCGAGCCAAACCAGTTTGAGAGCGTCGATTGCGCGGCCAGCGCAAAGGCCAGCCCGCCCAGTCCCAGCCCGGCGATGAGACTCGTCACATCGTAGCCCCACTGCTGAATGATCGTGATCACCATCACCACGATCACCAGCAGACGCATGACCCGCTTGACCAGGGGCACCAGATGATCATCGACCGCCGTATCACTGCGCCGGGCTAGCCCCTCCAGATAGGCCCCCACCGCGTCAACCACGTTGAAGACCATCCAGGCCACAAAGCCCGTGCCCAACGTCTGCAGCACCAGCACCACCACCTGATGGAGCGCCTGAGGCACCTGCACTATGAGCACCGCGACGTAGATCGCGATCAGATTGATAAGCCACCCCAGGGGCCGGCGAATCGCCTGAATCAGACGATCATCAACATCGTTCTTCGTCCGCGCGGCAAGTTTTTCCAGCGGCCGCAGCAGGCGATCCAGAAGGGTGGTGCGCATGAGAATGCCCGCCATCAGTACCAGACAGGCCGCTCCCACGCGCCACAATGCGATCTCCAAAAGATCCAACGAGAGCACATCCGCAAGCACCGCCTCGTACGCCGGCAAGGGAGCGTGCGTCCCCCCTCCCGGGTCCGATGGCGTAGATGACTGTGCCCAAACCAGCCCCCGGTTCAGCCCCAGGCCGACGCTCCAACCCACCACAAACAGCAGCAGATGCATAAGACCTTTGACGTGTGACATCCGATCGCTCTCCTGGCGTGTGTGTTCCACCCGTGATCTTTCCCCGCACCGCCCCCGGCCAACAAACGCACTGCCCCGTAACACGCTTATCGCAGGCAAGAAAAAGAGGTCCTCTTGTACAGAAGAAGCCCCCACCTCCCGAATAGCGCCGCTCGCCCCCTAACAGGGACCACTCGTCCCACCGCGCAACAGAGCACCTTGCCAGGGTACAGAGACGAAAAAACCCCTTAACCTTTTGTTGGTTAAGGGGTTTCGATGATGCGGAAGGGGGGAGTCGAACCCCCACGGGCTTTTACGCCCACTGGATCCTTAGTCCAGCGCGTCTACCAATTCCGCCACTTCCGCTTGCCGTCTCGGGGTTTCCCCCTCAGCGAGCTTGAAGGTGTATAAGCAGACGCGCAGAAGCTGTCAATCCAAAAAACGCATCGAGCCTTTAAAAAGTACTCCCTGGCAACCCGGCGTTGTTTGCCAGGCCGCAACCCGATAGGATTTGCCCACTTTTCCCAGGTCCTTTTCTCAGCGGTGTTCTCCGCTCGATGCCCGGAGTTTCCAGTGCGATCTCAACGCTTATCTCTTTTTGGTGCGCTTCTGGTGGCGCTCTTAAGTCTGACGGCCTGCTCGGAACCCGCCGGCCCCGCCGATACCCCCGATGCCGGCGGCGAGGATGCCGACGGTGGTGAACAAGACACCGACACGGGCCCGCAGAGCTGCCAGTTCCAGTCCGAATGTGCTCACGGCACCTACTGCGACACCGAGGCCGGTCACTGCGTGCCCTCCCCCTCCTGTGGCACGCGCCAGCAGTGGGCGGTATGCGTGGACGCTTTCAAAGAGATCGACGAAGACCTGGCCCGTCGCGTCACCTGCATCGACCGCAGCTGCGTGGTCCACTGCGCGCTCGACACCCACTGTCCCGAAGGCAACGTCTGCACCAACAACGGCGAGTGCCTCCCCTTTGGCGGAGAGCTCACTGGCGAACACCCCGGCGGTGACGAGGCGGCGCCCCTGCAGGCCGGCGTCTCCAACGTGCTGATGAACTTCCCCATCGGCCTCTCCATGGGCGGATATGGCTCGCGGGCTGCGTTTAACGCCGGACGCTACGTGGAGTCGATCAAACCCAGCCGCGGTCAGATGCACGGCCTCTACGCCCGCGGCCTGGCACTCGACGACGGAACCCGCCAGCTGATCCTCTTGCGCCTGCCCATCATCTTCCCCTCCGGTGCGCTGCACGAAGCCGTCGCTCGCCGGCTCCAGGAGGAGACCGGTCGGGACTGGCGCTCCAGCCTGGTAATCAGCGGCACCCATACCCACTCCGGCCCCGGACGCCACTGGCACCTGCCCGCCGGCGACGAAGCCGCCCTCCCACTGGGCGCGCTCGGCACCGATGAGTTCCACCAGCAGGTCTTCGACTGGCTCACCGATTCGGTCTCCGAAGCCGCGCTGGCCGCACTCGACGACCTGGCCCCGGCCCGCATGGGCTGGGAAGTCGTCGAAAGCTTCGATGTCGACGACGTCATCTCCAGCGACCGCTGGGGTGCCACGCCGGCGTTTGACGATAACCGCGTGCTGATGCTGCGCGTCGACGACCTGGAGGGCAACCCCCGCGGAGTCCTCCTGAGCTTTGGCACCCACGGCACCCACAACTCCGGGGACTACCTCACCGGCGACGCCCCGCTGGGCATTGAACGGGGCCTGGAACAGGCCCTGGGCCAGGAGTACGACCGCTTCGTGCCGGTGATGTACTTCAATCAAAACGGCGGCACGATGTCGCCCCGGGGCGATAGCTTCGGACACCGCGGACCCCAGATCTTTGAGCGTTTAGGCGCCCACATCGTCGATCGCGTCTTTGAGCCCCTGACCCAGATGGAAACCACCACCGAGTGGAACTTCAAGGGCCATACCCAGCGCTTCTCCATTCAATACGACGACCTGAACTACGCTCCCGGCGAGTTTAGTCAGGACGGCATCAGCACCATCGACGACACTTTCTACATGGGCGGGTTTCAATGCGCGCTGCCCGAAGATAACGATCCGACCACCCACGCCGTCCCGGGAGAATTCGGCTGCCAGGGCATCCATCAGATCGCCTTCCACCGACCGGTCACCCTCTTCGGAAAGAGCCAGCTCACCGCGCTGCAGCTCAATGACCTGACCATCGTCACCATGCCCGGAGAGCTGGCCATGGAACTGGGCTGGGATATCCAGCGGGCGCTGCGTGACGCCTGGGACATCGATCCCTTCAAGTCCTTTACCTGGGGCTATGCTCAGGATCACCTGCTCTACCTGACCCCGACCAACGTCCGTGGCGAAAAGCCCCCCTTCCCGGGTCATTCCCTGGAGGGCGATCTCGACGACTATCCCGACTACACCTTCAGCTACCTTCAAGGCGGCTATGAGGCCCAGATGGGCCCCTGGGGCTTCCGCTTCGGAGACTACCTGGTCGAGCGCGCGGTGGAAGCCGTGGGCATCATGCGTGGTGAAGAGGTCAGCGTGGCGGTCCCGACGCCGCTTCCCGACGAGTTCAAGCCCACCGGCCAACCGGACTTCCCCATCGACCCCAGCGATCCGCAGGACGTGGGCACGATCCTCAACCAGCCTCCGACGCAGGTCGAACGCCGCCAGGCGATCGACATCACCTGGCGCGGCGGAGACCCCGGCGCAGAAATGCCGCAGGCCCCCCGCATCATCCTGGAGCGCGCCGACGAAAACGACGCCTTTGCCCCGGTGATCCGCCCCAGCCGCGCGGTCTACGATAACCGCGAGCCCGTGTTCATGACCCGCGTACGCAATGGCGACGACGGCGCCTGGGAATGGGGCGCCTACTGGGAAGAAACCCACGACTTTGAACCGGGCACCTATCGCTTCCGCATCGAAGGTCACTACCTTCACCCGGATACCGGCGAACGCACCCCCTACAGCAGCACCACCGACACCTTTGAGCTGGTGCCTTCGACCGCGCTCAACATCGACCAGGTGCAGATGCTCGACGGCACCACCATGGAGGTTCGCCTCAGCTACCCTTCCGCCGATAGACTCTTGACCAACGGCCCCACCAACGACATCGCCGCCCTCCAGGGCTCCTACCGCATGCACCACCCCGCGGTCGCCACCGGTCTCCCGATCCCGCTGGAAGAGCACTTCGACCAGCTCTCGGGCCAGGTAACCCAGAACGGCAACACCCGCACGGTGAGCATTGACTCTGTAGAGACTACCCTTGAGACAGTAGAGGGCCGCAGCGACGTGCCAGTCACCCGGGCCCAGCTGCGCATCACGCCCCCCATCACCGACGGCGACGTCGAACTCGACCTGAGCGTCACCGACGCCTTCGGCAACTCCGGCCAACTCCAAACCACCCAGACTGTGGATGTACCATGACCCCTTCGCTCGTCTCGCCAGTCACGCTGGGGCTTGCCCTGGCGCTGGCCTGCGGCTGCAAAATTCCCACCGCCTCGGGGCCGGCCCCCAAACCCACGCTCGAAGACGCGCTGGGTCGATGGACGCTCGACGCCTACCTGGTGGACGAGCAGGGCTGCGCCCCGAAGCCGGCCCACAGCCCCCTGGTGGGGCTGGAAGTGCGGCGCGCCGAAGGCGAACTCCAGGCCATTGAGATCGCCGATTGCACCTCGTTTGAGGCGTGCGCCCCCCAGGTACGCCCTGAAGATCGCCTGATCTGGCGGGACGACCAGGCCCTGGCCCGGGGCGCCTATACCTACGCGTCCCCGGCCACCGAAGGGGAGATTGAGAGTTGGTGCAAGGTCGGCCGCGTGGACTCGGAGTTGCGCCTTGATGGCCCTCGGCTCCACCACACTCGTCAGCACTACGAGGCGCTCATCGCGATGGAAGGCGATCTGGAATGTGCGCCAGCGCTGGCCGACGAGCTGGGAGAAGATACCCCCTGCGTGCGCTCCGAGGTCTTTGAGCTGGTTCCCTATACCCCTCCGTCGGCTCGCGCGGCTTCGGAATAGCCCCGAACGCATCGCCGCTGACCTTGCAAAAAAGGCCCCCGGAAGCTGAGCTTCCGGGGGCCTTTTTCGTCTCTATCGCAATCTCAATTCGCGCGAGGTTCGGGCTGCCTTCAGCCAGCCCGCAGCCTTGAAAAGAACCACCTCACACACACTGACCGCTGGCCGAGCAGCTCAACCCACTGGGGCAATCGCAATCATCGTCGCACTCACCGATGCTACTCGAGGGATCTTCACACATGCCACTGTTGAGGTTGCACACTTCACCACTGTCACAGTTCTGGTTGCAGCTGCACGGCGTCTCGCAGCTGCCGTCGACACAGATCTCACTGCGAGCACACTCGGCGGTTGCCCGGCACTCCACGTTGGGATCTTTGACGCAGTAGTTCAGACTCGAGCAAATGAACCCATCTCCACACTCCGCATTGCTCTGACAGGCCGGCTCACAGCTGGCCTCCACGCAGATGTTGCCCGCCGCGCAATCACCACTGCGGCGACACTCCACAACTTCGCAGAGCCCCTGACGGCAGCGCTCGTTACCGCCGCAATCATCATTTGCCGAGCACGTCGCCACACACTGCCCGTCAACACAGCGCGCATCGGAGTCGCACTCTTCATTGAAGATGCAGCTGTTGTTCTGGGACACGCACTCCCCATCGATGCAAATCTCGCTGGCCGAGCAGTCATTGCGATCCACGCACTCGGGCTGATTCACCGCCACACAGCGCAGATTACGGCACTCCTGACCACTGGGGCAGGGATTGTTGGTGCCACACTCCGCCGTCTCCGGTCCGACGCAGGTGTTGTTCACACAGCTCTCGCCCAGCTCGCAATCGTTGGCCCGCACACACTCCAACTCCGGCGACGGATTACAGGTCCGCAGCCCATCAAGCCCGATGTCCGGCAGGCACTGCGCAGAAACGCCAGTCTCGCCGCTAATGTTCACGCACGAGAAGCCCGCAGGGCATTCGTGATTGTACTCGCAGCCTCGCCCGCACACCTTTTCACCGGTGTTCGTCGCCTGATCATAATTGAGGCGGATGCACAACGCCCCCTCCTCCACACAGTCCGCCGCCGACTCACACGCCTGACAGAGTCCCGAGTCACCACTCAACTCGGTATCCCCGGCCACACAGCGATTACTCACGCAGATCTGACCCCGATCGCACTCCACATCGCTGTAGCACTCCGCCGACTCCCACGGGTCGGTGTAGGGGTCATCCGGATAATACGTCTCATCACAGGTCGTCGTGCAGGTGGTCTCCACCCAGTACTCGTCCCAGCACTCCCAGGCGTCGCAGTAGGTCTGCACCATCTCGTAATCGTAGCAGTCCACCTGGCAGTCATCGTCGTGATAGTCCGTCTCCGAGACAATCAAACACCCCGGCAAAGTCAGCGCCGCAACCACCAGCGTCGCTAACATTCTCCACATCGCATCGGCGTTCATCTTCTCTCTCCTCTTCGCTTTTGGCGGGTGGCCGGCTGGCCAGGTTGCTCACACGGGACACGACCTTACATCATCGACACCTACATCGACGGGGCCCGAATTTGCTTTATTCAATCCGATCTTCCGCGAGATCTCCAACCTCCAGTTACGCTCCCATACATCACGCCTTCAGCCCTCATTGTGGCCACCAGATAGCACGCCCTCACAGCATTATTCACGTATCTTTTGACGCCTCTGTCACTCTTCGCTACCCTGAGCCAATTGTGAGCGCGCCAGTGATCGCCCTTTGTCACGAACTTCGGTTCCCGATCCCCTGCTCGCTTACCGGTGCTCACGTTCCACTGGCCCACGATTTCCGACGGTTTCTAACATGATCGAGACATTCTCACTTACTCGTCGTCCCTCCGGCATCGCGCTGCTCCTAAGCGTCTTTTTTGCCCTGGGTCTCATCGCCTGCTCCGACGATCCCGGTGACGGCAATTTCGACACCATTAACACCGGAACGCTGACGGTCTCTCCGACCAGCCTCAACTTCGAGCAGGTCGCCCTGGGAGACTCCATCGCCGAGATGATCACGATCACCAACACCGGTGAAGGCGCGCTTACTGTCCACAGTTTTGAAATCCTCGGCGAGCAGTCCTCGGTCTTCAGCCTGGCCGATGACACCCCCGCCGCGTTGAACCTGGAGCCCAATGAGTTCGCTGAGATCTACGTCGAGTATGCCCCGACGCAGATTGCCCCGGCCAGCAGCGAGCTTTTCATGCGCTCCAATGACCCGGCCTCGGAAGTCTTCTCAGTGCCGCTCACCGCCGCCGCCCCCGAACCTCAGATCTTCACCCCCGAAATCGTGACTTTTGCCCGCACCCCCGAGGGCAGCGAAGACTGGCGCGTCACCGAGATCACCAACATCGGCTATGCTCCGCTCGAAATCGACTCCATCTCGCTCGACGGCCATTCCGACTTCTCCATGAAATTCCCCCGCGCGCTCACGCCGGAAGAAATTGAAGAAGGACTCGCCGCCGCCCCCCGTGAAGACGACTCCGATGTCGCTCCCCAGGTACTGCAACCCGGGGAGTCGGCCATGGTCCGCGTGATCTTCCTCCCGACCAGCTCCGAGTTCCGCACCGCCGAAATCACGATCGAAAGCAACGACCCGGCTACACCGCGCACCAAAGTCCTGATCTCGGCCAACAGCGACGCCCCCTGCCTGGAGCTGGAGAGCGAAGAAATCAACTTCGGCCAGGCCTCCATCGACCGGGTCGCTCGCCGCACCGTCGCTCTGACCAACTGCAGCAGCATCGCCGAACTGGCCATCGGCTCCATGGAATTTGAGGACGACGCCGGTGGAGTCTTCGGTATTGTCGAGTCCACCCTCCCTGGCGGACTCGCCGACGGCGACGTCGCCATCCTTGGCCCCCGTGAGAGCGTTAACTTCGTGCTCACCTACAACCCCATCGAAGAACGCCTGGACGAAGGCGTACTAAAGATCAGCAGCAACGACGCGGCTCGCCGCTACGCCTACGCCAACGTCATCGGACAAGGCTCACTGCTGACCTGCCCCGAAGCCATCGCCCGCGCCCGCGTCGACGGCACCTCCCGCTGGTTCACCGCCCAGGAAGGCCTGATCGCCAGCCCGCTGGCCACGATCGAGTTTGACGGCAGCCTCTCCAACGATCCCGACGGCACCCAGGTCACCTACGAGTGGGCCCTTCGCGACAAGCCACTCAGCGCACAGACCCAGCTCTCCCCCAGCATCACCACCGAGAGCCCCACCCTGTGGTTGCCTTACGCCGGGCGTTATGTGGTTGAGTTGACCGTGTACGACGGCGCCGGCCTGGCCTCCTGTGAACCCTCCGAGTTCTTCATTGACGTCATCCCAGGTGGCGACATCTGGGTGGAGTCTTCTTGGAATAGTCCTGTCGGAGCCCGCACAGATATTGACTTGCACTACGTCAACCTGAACCACGCAGATCAATGGAACAGCTCCCCCTGGGACGTGTACTTTGCCAACAAAAGACCTTCCTGGAACGATGGCAGCACCGTATCGCTCGACATTGATGACACCTGCTGTGGCGGTCCGGAAAACCTCAATCATGATGATGCGGCCGCGGGAACGTATGCCTTTGGCGCGTACTACTACCCGAGCACATCCGCTGGCGACAACCCTGTCGACGTTGACGTTCGTGTCTACCTGGGGGGCTCGCTGGCCCAGGAGTTCTACCGCCGCATGAACAACCGGAGCGAGTTCTGGTACATCGCCGAAGTCTCCGTCCCCGACTACGGGATTACGGTCGTCGACCAGCTGACCGACGGCTACCCTTCGCTCTAAATCCGACATAAGCGCTGTTCGAACCGGCGCGTATGACCTCCGGGTAACCAGTCCGAGGCCGAAGCACATGTGCTTCGGCCTCGCGTGCTCTGAGCAGCCCCCACCCAAGCAACCTCCCCCCCCGCGTTACCAACGCCCCGGGTGCGGTGACTCCGAACCCCCACCGAATTATTGACGTAAGCTCAGGCTCCGCCTATAGTTTCGTCTCTGACTCAGGCTTGACTGGCTGCGATATGCTCCGGCGCTCTTGGAATGTTAAAGCACCGGCGCACTTTTGCTGGCGGAGACGCCGCATCACCACGAACGAAGGATGCCCCCCCATGACCCGATCCTCCCCATCCTATCTGCGCGACGGCAAACATGTGCTGCTGCTTGCAATGACCCTGCTCTTTGCCCTCCTCGCCAGCGCCTGTGGCGATGAAGACATCGCCAGCAGCGAATCTGCAGGCTTTGAACTCACGCCCAATCCGATCTCCTTCCAACAGATCTCCCTGGGCGAAGAGATCAGCGAGTTCATCACCATCTCCAATAACGGTGATGGCACCCTGCGCATCTCCGAAATCGAGCTCCTGGACAGCGGCAACGCTTCGGCCGAGGCCTTCCATCCCGGGGCAGACTGGCCCGAGGGCGTGTTGGAGATTCCCGCCAGCGAGTCCTATTCCTTCGAACTTATTTACCGCCCCGAACAGACCATCAGCTACGGTGGTGTGCTTCGCCTTAAGACCAACGTCATGGACGCGGGCACCAGCGGCGTCGTCAATGTCAATATCACCACCCAGTCGCTTCAGCCGGAGCTCTTCACCCAGCAGCGCCTGTCCTTCCCACGAGTGCCCGCGGGCAGCCAAGACTGGACTCTGACTCAGATCTCTAACATCGGTCAGGCTCCCCTGCGCATCGACGACATCCTGGCCGGCGGCAACACGGAATTCTCAATCAGCTTCCCCGGCCCCCGCGACAGCGAAGGCGTCTTGCCTCCTCCAGAGCAGGATACCAGCACCTTCCCCTCCGAACTCGCTCCTGACGAGTCCTTCGAGATGCGCGTATGGTTTGAGCCCGTCACCGACGACCCCACAACCGGCGAAATCACCATCTACAGCAACGATCCGGCTCGCGAAGAGTTTCGCATCGATCTCTCCGGCAACAGCGGTTCGGCCTGCATCAGCGTGACCGACGAAGACGGCATTGACTTCAACGTCGCAACCATCGACCGCGCCTCCAATCGCACCATCACCGTAAGCAACTGCTCCCCGGGCTCCGAACTCATCGTCAACGAGATCGAGCTGAGCAACGACGGTCAGGGCACCTTTAGCCTTCGTCCGGAAAGCATGCCTGAGTTGCCGCTGACCCTGCTTGCCCGGGAGTCCGCCAACTTCGTGCTCACCTACACCCCGGATGATGTGGTCACCAACAGCGGCGAGCTGCGCATCACTTCCAACGATCCGGCCAAGGGCGTGCTCAATATTCCGCTTGCCGGTCAGGGTACCGACTCGATCTGCCCCACCGCCGTGGCTACCGCCGCCATCCAGGGCTCCAACCGCTTCCAGCCCGAGCTCAGCGCCAGCCCCCTGGAGACCATTCAGTTAAACGCCACCGACTCCGAAGATCCCGATGGCACCAACCTCACCTATGAATGGAGTGTCATCACCCGCCCGGTCGGCTCGCTGGCCCAGCTTCAACCCAACTCGGCCAGTGCCCAGCCCACCTTCTGGCTCGATCTTGCCGGTGAGTACGAATTTGAGCTGGTCGTCTACGACGAGTTCGGCATGGCCTCCTGCGAATCGGCCATCGTGCGCGTAACCGCGGTGCCCGATGATGACATCCACATTCAGCTGACCTGGACCATCCCCAACGTACCCAATCCCGTCAAAAACGTCCGTGGTACAGATCTCGACCTTCACTATATGCATCCAAACGGCAGCTGGGGAGATCGCACCGGCAATGCCGTCTGGTGGGCTGCCCGACACGCAACATCCTGGGGGGCATCACTGGATATCGACGACCTCTGGGGCGTCGCTCCCGAAAACATCAACCACAATGGCCCGGTCGACGGACTGAACTACGCGGTAGGCGTGCACTACTATAACGACTATGGCAACGGCGCTTCCCTGGCCACGGTCCGCTTCTACATCAGCCAGCAACTGGTTTACGAGAAGCTCGATAAGCGCCTGCCCTCAATGGGCACGTTCTGGTACGTGGGCGGCATCTCCTGGAATTCCCAGGCAAATTCAACGGTCTTTACCATGGATCAATTTATCCCGGTGACGATCCGCTAACATGCCTGAGCACGCTTGCCTTTGACAGGCTCGCTGGCCATGATTCGGGCGCCCTCTCCTTTGGGGAGGGCGCCCGATTCTTTTCTTGCTGCAACCCACTGAATAGCCCCTTCGATAGCGGAGCCCCCCCGATGAATGCCCCCGAAGCGATGATTCGCATGCGCATTGGCATGGAACAGGTCCACTACGCCGGCGACCTGGTTGACGGCGCCATGATGCTCAAACTCTTTGGCGATGTGGCCACCGAACTCCTGATTCGCCACGATGGTGATGAAGGCCTCTTCCGCGCCTACGACTCGGTGGAGTTTCTGGCACCGGTGCAGGCCGGCGACTACATCGAGGCCACCGGCACCATCACCCACGTCGGGCGCTCCAGCCGCAAGATGGAGTTTGTCGCCAAAAAAGTCATTCGACTCACCGGCAACCCGGACAATCCGGCCGAAGCCGAAGTCCTGGACGAGCCCATCATCGTCTGTCGAGCCAGCGGTACTTGCGTGGTCCCCGTCGAACGTCAGCGCGCTTAACACCTCATCCCAAGGAGCCTCCAATGAGCCAGGCCAAGCCCCTGATCATCACCGCCGCCGTGGTCGGCGCCGAGGTCATGCGTGAGCACACCCCACATGTGCCCTACACCCCGGTGGAGATCGCCGAAGAGGCCGCCCGCTGCCGTCAGGCCGGCGCGGCCATGGTGCATGTACACGGTCGCCTCGACGACGGCACCCCCACTCAGGACCGTGACACCTTTGAGCAGATTCTCAACGAAACTCGCCAACGCACCGACACCCTGATCCAGTTCTCCACCGGTGGAGCCGTCTGGATGAGCGTCGACGAGCGCATCGAAGGTCTGGAGCTTCGCCCGGACATGGCCACCCTGACCACGGGCACGGTCAACTTCGGCGATGACGTCTTCATGAACTCGTTGCCAATGATCCGCCAGATCGCCTCCCGCCAACGCGAACTGGGCATCGTCCCCGAAATCGAAGTCTTCGACACCGGCATGGTCGACACCGCCCTCAACCTGCTCAAAGAAGGCGTGGTCACTGCCCCTCTGCACTTCGACTTCGTGCTGGGAGTCCCCGGCGCCATGGGCGCGCGCCCCGAAAATCTGCGCTTCCTGGTCGACATGCTCCCCGACGACGCCACCTGGTCGGTGGCCGGTATCGGCCGACACCAACTTCCCCTGGCCGAGCTCGCCATTGACATGGGCGGGCACGTGCGCGTGGGCCTCGAAGACAACATCTATTTGGCACGTGGCGTACTCGCCAAAGGCTCCTACGAACTCGTCGAACGCGTCGCCGAATTAGCTGCCAGCGCTGGTCGCCCGCTGGCCACTCCACAGCAGGCTCGCCAGCTCTTGAACCTCGATCGTTTCGCTACAACCTGAGCTGGCCGAAGTGCCCCTTCGCCCGAGTTTTCGCGCTAAAAGCGCCTTGCAAATTGCCGGATAGCGCGTAAATAAGAATTGACACGCGATCTGGCCACCCCTATCCTCGGCCACGATTCGCAGTCCGAAGTCCATGGATACTCACTCAGCCGACTCCCTGATACTGCGTTGGTTGAACCTGGGTTGGAATGGTTTTAGCCACGTTCTCACCTTAATTTCTGTTTTAAGGGGATCACCATGACGAAGTCCGATCTGATCAACGCCGTTAACGCCGTCGCCGCCGAAAAAGGCATTGAACTCACCAAGAAGGACACCGGTGAGATCATCGACATCCTCTTCGAAACCGTCTCCATGACCGTCAAAGAAGAAGAGCGCTTCTCCTACCCCAACTTCGGCACCTTCTCCGTCAAGCACCGCAAGGCGCGCGAAGGTCGCAACCCGCGCACCGGCAAGACCATTGAGATCCCCGCCTCCTACTCGGTGGGCTTCAAGCCGGCGCCGCACCTCAAGGACCTGGTCAACGACAAGTAAGACCAGCCTCTTGAGCCAGGCGTCAGGCTCACCGGAAACGGTGCTCTCGTGGCGTCAATAAAGCTCGTTAAAGCCTCCATCCTCGTCGGTGGAGGCTTTTTTTATGGAATGCACTCCTTAAATCCCGCCCCCCCATCCCGCTACCTGCTCTGGCATCTTAGCCGGCGGCGTCTACTCTCTGCCCCTGGCGAGCACGGCGAATCTCCGCGCTCGACCCGGCCCCCCATCCCCCGACTTCAGAGCACGCTCAACACCAGCATCACCACACCCCACAGCGCAATGTTGAGCACAAAGGGCTTGTCACGAAGCATCATCTCCGTGGGACTGCGGGCATCATCGCGGCGCACGATCTGAAAGAAGCGCGCCAGCCCCACAACCACCATCGGAATGGTCACCGGAAGCCATATGCTCGCAAAGGGGGTGCTCACCGTGCGCAGGGGCTGGTCCGGGAGCGACGCCGTCAATGTATAAATGGTGTACGCCGCCGTGGTCAGACCCGAGGTCACCAGCATGCCGAAGTCGACATTCTCCAGGCGATAGCTATCCAGCACCCGACGCGTACGCTCCACCGTGCCACTGAGGTATAGCGCCAGTTCATGGCGGCGCTTGCCCAGCCCCAGGTATAGCGCCAGCAAAAAGGTGCAGGCGATCAACCACTCCGAAACCATCACCGAGACGGCCGCCGCTCCGGCGAGGACCCGCAGCACAAAGCCGGTGGCGATGATGGCTACATCAACAAAGGCGTAGTGCTTAAGCCTGATCGAGTACGCCAGGTTCATCACCAGATAGGTGCCCACCACCGCTGCAAACAATGGCGAGAGCAGGTACGACGCGATCGACGCGCTCCCACCAATGACCACCAGTGCCCGCCAGGCCGTGGCCTCCGGCAACTCCCCGGAAGCAATGGGTCGATGACGCTTGATCGGGTGCTCCCGGTCCCGCTCCACATCCATCAGGTCGTTGAGCACATAGACCGTGCCCGCCGCCAGTGAATAGAGCAGCGCCGCGGCCAGGGCCTTCCCGGCAAGAAGCGGGTCGGTATACGCCTTGGCAAAAAAGAGCGGCGCCAAAACAAAGGCATTTTTGACCCACTGATGCGGGCGCAAACTCTTCCAGAGCCCGCGCCAGGGGCGCGGCTCTACAGCCTCATTCACATGTTGGGCGACAGCGGCCGCCGATGGGTTCTGCTCTGGCACAATCCCGTCCAGGTCTGCTAAGTCACTCTTGTTGTTGCGCTCGCGCGCCGGCCCTCACCGGCACATCTTTACCACAGATCCCTCCCCGACTTCCTCCCCGACGCGATCGCCCTGCCATCTGGCCCCACCATGTCACACTTTCAGGACTACAACCTCTGGCAGCTCGCTATTCTGCTGACCTACTTCGCGGTGCTGCTGATGCTCTCCTTTTATGGATCGCATCGTTACGCCATCGTGCACCTCTACCGCAAGTACGCCAGCGGTCCGGACCCCGAGCCCGCGGCTCGTTTCACACCGGAGACCCTCCCGGTCGTCACCGTGCAGCTCCCCTCGTTCAACGAGCGCTACGTCATTGAGCGCCTCATCGACGCGACCTGCCAACTCGACTACCCGCGCGATCGCCTCGAAATCCAGGTCCTGGACGATTCCACCGACGATACCACCGCGCTGATCCGCGACCGGGTGGCCCACTGGCGCGACCGGGGCATCAACATCTCCCTGCTGCACCGCACAGACCGACAGGGATTCAAAGCCGGCGCCCTGCAGGCCGGCCTCGAACAGGCCCGCGGCGAGCTCGTCGCCGTCCTGGACGCCGACTTCATTCCTCAGCCGGAGTTTCTGCGCCAGACCATCGATCACTTCACCGAACCCGATATCGGCATGGTGCAGGCTCGCTGGGACTACATCAACCGCGACTACAGCCTGCTCACGCGTGCTCAAGCCGTGCTTCTGGACGGACACTTCGTGCTGGAGCACACCGCCCGCAACCGCTCCGGGCGCTTCTTTAACTTCAACGGCACCGCCGGCATCTGGCGCCGTCAGGCCATCGAAGATGCCGGTGGATGGGAACACCACACCCTGACCGAAGATCTCGACCTCTCCTACCGAGCGCAGCTCGCCGGATGGCGCTTTCGATTCTTGCGCGACGTCACCGTCATGAGCGAACTCCCGGTGGAGATGAATGCCTTCAAAAGTCAGCAGCACCGCTGGTCCAAGGGTGCGCTTCAGACAGCCTTTAAGGTGCTTCCCCGGGTGCTGCGCTCTCCACAGCCCCGGGCCGTCAAACTTGAGGCCATCCATCACCTCACCGGCAACCTGGCCTACCTCTTGATGGTGATCCTGGCCTTGATCATGCCTCTGGCCACGCTCGTCCGCGTGCAACAGGGCTGGTACGAGGTGCTCCTCTTCGACCTCCCGATCTTTTTAAGCGCCACGTTCTCCGTCTGCTACTTCTACTGGGTCTCCCAGCGCGAGCTGGGGCGCCCACGGTGGGAGATCTTAAGGCTGATGCCGGCCGTACTCGCCTTAGGTATTGGCGTCTCGGTCAATAACGCCAAAGGGGTCATCGAGGTTCTTCTGGGCCACAAGACCCCCTTTGTCCGCACGCCGAAGTACGCCATCCAACGCGCCGGCGAATCCTGGAGTTCTCGACTGTATCGGGGAGGTCTCAACGCCATGCCGGCCATCGAGTTCGCCCTGGGCATCTGGTTTAGCTACGCCATCTACGAGGTGCTTGCCGACCCTCGCCACCCCTTCGGAAGCCTGCCCTTTCTGATGCTCTTTCAGTTTGGATTCTTCTACGTGGCCTTCTTAAGCGTCTCTCAAACCCTGGGAAGCCGCCCCGAACCTCCGGCGTCCCCCTCGGAACAGAGCGCTTCGAGATAACGCCGGGCAGCCTGCGCCACGTCGGCGGCCCCGCAGATCCCGCCGACGACGGCCACCCCGTAAAACCCCGCATCCAGACAGGCGCGGACCTCCCGGGGCCCCACGCCGCCCAGCGCGTACGCCGGCACGCTCAACCCACGTGCGAGCTCTCCCCAGTGCTCCAGCGTGAGCCGCCCGCCGTAGCCCGGCTTGGACACGCTCTCAAACACCGGGCTCAGCGTCACAAAATCGGCGCCGCGCTGCTGCGCGCGCTGCGCCTCACGCTGATTATGGCAAGACACCCCCACCAGCCCCTCCCCCTCCAGACGCTGGCGAGCCTCCTGCACCCACGCGACCTGCGCCGCCCCCAGGTGCACCCCGGAAACGTGGAGCGCCCGACCACGCGCCACCTCGGCATGAACCAGCACCTGCGCACCGGCCGCCTGAGCCACCTCGGCGGCCCGCGCCGCATCGGCCCACAACGCCTCGCTTCGCTGAGGCGACCAGTCGCCTTTGACCCGCAGCGACACCCGACGCACGCCTGCCCCCACCGCCGCATGCACCACCGACCTCAGAGACCGTCCTCGGGCCACGCAGAAGCCTGCATCGGCGATCAGGTACAGACGCGAGAGTTCCCCGCCATCCATACCTTAACTCGACGACTCGGAGCCCACCGCGCCCTCCAGGGGCGTGGACGCCTGGGCGTAAAAACGCCGGGGAATCCGCCCGGCCTCCCGCGCCCAGCGCCCCGCACGCACCGCATCGCGAAAGGCCCGTGCCATGACCACTGGCTTCTCCGCCCCACTGATCGCCGTGTTCAGAAGCACCCCGTCACAGCCCAGCTCCATCGCCAACGCGGCATCCGAAGCCGTGCCAATCCCGGCATCCACCAGCATCGGCACCTCCATAAACTCGCGGATGATCTGGAAATTATAGGGGTTCCGAATCCCCATCCCGCTGCCGATCGGCGAGCCCAGCGGCATGACCGCAGCGCACCCGATATCCTGAAGTTTGCGGGCTAGAACCGGATCGTCGTTGGTGTAGGCCATCACCACAAAGCCATCGGCCACCAGCGTGCGTGCCGCCTTAAGCAGCTCCTCGCTGTCCGGAAGCAGGGTCTGATCGTCGGCGATCACCTCCAACTTGATCAGGTCGGTCTCCAGCGCCTCACGTGCCAGCTGCGCGGTGAGCACAGCGTCGCGCGCGGTGTAGCAACCGGCGGTATTGGGCAGCAGCGTGTAGCGCTCGGTCAGAATCTCCAGGATCCCCGCCTCCCGCGAGGCCTCGATATCGAGCCGGCGAATGCCCACCGTCACCAGCTCAGTGCCGCTGGCCTCCAACGCGTCGAGCATCACCTGGTAGTTGGCGTAACGGGCCGTTCCTACCAGAAGTCGGCTGGTAAATTCATAGGGGCCGACCTTCCAGGTCGACGGCTTCGGGTCGCTCATCATCTTACTCCTCGGCTCGAACTTCGGGGTTAACCACCCTGGGTGGCGCGAATGATCTCCACGCTGGTACCGGCCTCAATCCTCGGCTCCGACCAGGCGCTGCGCGGAACAACCTGGTCGCCCACCGCCACCGCCACCCCGCGAATCGCCTCAATGCCCAGCTCCGAGAGCAGCTCTTCAACTGACCAGGGACGCGCCTCTTTCAGGGTATGCGCCTTGCCGTTGACCCGGATCTCCATCGCCTTCATCCTCCGCTGTGGGCGCGGCCCTCGTCAGCAGGGCCCACCGAAAAACTTCGCCTCCGCCCCCGATCGCGATACAAGCACCCGGGGAAGAGGATCTGATTCATACCTTCGCGCGAGCACCTGGCACCATGGCAACCGACGCCCCCGACAAAGCTCAAAAACCCGCCCCTTCGATCGGCCGCCGCATGGGCATCGCCGCCATCATCCTGGCGGTCAGCACCCTGTTGAGCCGCATCCTGGGGTTTCTGCGCGAAGCGGTCATCGTCTACAACCACGGAGCCAGCGCCACCACCGACGCCTATCAGGCCGCCTTCACCATGCCGGATATGATGAACTACGTGCTGGCCGGTGGCACCCTCTCAATCACCTTCATACCGCTCTTCTCCTCCTATGTCGCCTCTCAAGACGAGGAGGGGGCCTGGCGACTCTTCTCGACCATCGCCACCACCATGGGCTCGGTGCTGGCGGTGTTCATCGCCCTGGGCTACGTGCTCGCCCCGCAGATCGTACCGGTGCTCAATCCCGGATTTAACGATCCCGAGCAGCTCGAGCTGGCGGTGAGCATGACCCGTATCGTGCTGCTAGCGCCGATGGCCTTTTACATCGGCGGACTGCTGCAGGGCTCGCTCTTTGTCCGCGAGATCTTCTGGCCCAGCGCCATTGCCCCGCTGATCTACAACCTCTGCATCATCCTGGGCGGCGTGCTCCTCGATCCCTGGTTTGGCATCAAGGGATTCGCCATCGGCGTGGTCGTGGGCGCCCTGCTGGGCCCCCTGGCCGTCCCCATGTGGGCGGCCAGGCACGAGGTAAAATTCACCCCGCGCTTTGCCCCCTTCGATGCTGACTTCCGGGCCTTCCTGCTGCTGACACTCCCCTTGATGGTGGGCGTCAGCCTGGTCACCGTCGATGAGTGGTTCTTAAAGTACTTCGGCTCGCTCCAGGGAGATGGCGCCATCACCTGGCTGGCCAACGCCCGCAAGCTGATGATGGTCATCTTCGCCATCATCGGCCAGGCCGCCGGCCAGGCCGCGCTCCCCTTCCTCACTCGCCTCTTCCACGAGGGCAAAGAAGAGGAGATGGGACGGATGCTCGCGCGCAGCCTCCAACGCGTGGGCTTTCTGGCGATGGTGGGGGCGGCCGGGCTGATGGTGGCCGCCTACCCCCTGGTCCACGCGATCTTCCGCCACGGACACTTCCAGGCCAGCGATGCCGATACCATGGCCGGCCTCCTGATCGTCTTCGCCGGCGGCCTGTGGTCCTGGGCGGTACAAACCCTGGCGGTACGCGGATTTTACGCGCGTAAAAACACACTCACCCCCATGATTCTCGGCTCGGTCACGGTGGCGTTGGCCGCCCCCTTCTACGCCCTGCTGGGCGCCGAGTTCGGGGTCCGGGGGCTGGCCGCGGCGACTTCGCTGGGGATGACGCTCAATGCCCTGGTGACCCTGGGGTACTACCGCCTGCGCGTGGGCCGGCTGCCGCTGATGCCCATCGCCCGGGGCACCCTCCGCGGTGCACTCCACGGAGCCTGGGCGGCCGGTGCCGCCTACGGGGTGTTTTATTTGGCCGGCCACGCCCCGGCCGATCTAGGACTGATGGGGCTGGTCGTGCTTCTCATCGCCATGGGCACCGCCTTCTTCGGCGCCCTGGCCCTCAGCGGATGGCTCTTCAACCCGCCGGAGCTCGATGTGGTCCTGGAGCGCGTGAAGCGCCGCCTCCGACGATCCGCCTAATCCCCTGATTTCCATACGTTTTCTCAAGAAGGCCGGCCAACCCGGCGCGGCTCCGAACCGGCCACCATATCAGTCCACCGGAGGCAGCTCCACGCGCTCGGTCACTTCGAACAACAGAATCTCCACCTGATGCAGCAGGTACACCGTGCGATAGACCATCTCGTGCTGCTCCGGACCGAACTTCGCCAGCAGCGCCCGCAGATGATCGCCCGGGCTCAGCTGATTGAGCACCCGTAACTCCCGAGCTCGCAGCCGCAGCCGATCCACACTAAAGGGCGCGGGCTCGTTCGGGTAAATGCTCACGAAATTGCGATTGCTATAGAGCTCTTGTATCCGCGCAAGCGCCACCCGCTCGCGGCTGCCCTCGACAATCATCTCGTAGGTGTCCAGCCCCAGCGAGTAGCCCTGGGTATCGGGCTCCTGATTCTCGTAGTAGCCGTAGTAGCCCTCGGTCCAGGTGAAGATATCCAGGAGCTTCTCGCGCATCTGACTCGAAAGATGAGTGAAGATCGCGTGCGCCGGAATCGCCCCCACGGCCACCAGCGCATCCCCCAGTCGACCGCCCCACTCGTTAAGACGGGCCAACCCCTCCTGAAGCTCGGCTTCGGTGATGAGGTCGCGCGTTCGCAAGAAGTGTCCCAACAACTCCTCTTGCCGGTTGGAATCGACGTAGATCGGCTCCCCATCGCGAATGAAGATCGACTTCTCCACCTGGCCGTTGCTCACAAAAAGGCGCCCGGTCTCTCCGGCGCGGTGCAGACGCCCCAGAATGCGGGCAAACGAGACCTCGGCCAGATCCCCCTCATAGCTTGCGTAGAGATTTTTGAGTTCCTGGAAGGTCGAGCCCAACGCCCCCGCACTCGTCGCCACAACCATAGAAGGCAGCGACTGCGAGACCGGCGAGGACTGACCGCCAAGCTCGGCCTCCGTGACCCCTGGGGGCTCCACCGGCGCGACCGCCAGGCCCGGGACGCTCCGCGCCTCCCGCGTCTCGACCACCACCTCGGTATCGCCAGACGCCGCGCTTTCCTCTTCCATCTGCCCGACGGCCCGACGCACATCGCGCACCACATCGGTGTCCGCGCCCGCGACCACCGCATCATGCGCAGCCTCCACGGCCACCGGTCGGGCCCGACGACCACTCGCGCGCCCCGCCGGTACCTCAATACCGCTGATCTCATCGAGTTGAACCCAGGGCCCCTCCCCGACCGAGACCCGATCTTCGGCCCGCGGGCGACGCACCCGCAAAAGATCCACCAGGGTCTGAGGCCCCATCGGCCCGAACACCAGCCCGCTCCCATCCCGATAGCGATATCGGCGCTCGTCGCCCTCGTCTTCCGACTCACGAGTACGGGCGATCTGCCCGGCCAGCTCCCCGGCAGGCATCCGCCCGGTATTACTCTCCCGGGGCTCGTGCACCGCCGCGGTCTCTCCCATGGCCAGAAGCTGCGCGCTCTCCACCGAGCGCGACGCTACATTGGCCTCGACCTCCGAGTCCGCCCGGGCGCCAGCCGGCTCCCTGGCCACAGCCCCCCGGGGCTTCGGAAGAGGACGTCGGGCCGCCGGCCCCCCCGGCTCACTCCGGCGCTGGCTCTTCTCCTCTTCGATCTCTCGCGCGAAGAGCCGACGCATCAGGTTAGAAAGATCGTTCCCGCTAACTTTGATGCCGTGGTGAAAACAAAAATCCATCAACGCCTGATAGAACTCACCGGCGCTCTGGTAGCGATCTTCGCGATGTCTGGCCAACCCGGTGCGAATGATCTTCACCAGATCCGCGGGCAGGGGCCCCATCTTCTTGAGACTCGCATCGATGTTGGCGTCCCGCACCTTGAGCATCACATCAAGATCGGAGCTGCCCACAAAGAGGCGATTCATGCTCAGCGCCTCCACAAACACAATGCACGCCGAGAAGATGTCACTGCGCGAGTCGATCTCCTCGCCCATCACCTGCTCGGGGCTCATGTAGCCGACCTTACCCTTGAGCGTACCGCTCTCGGTGAGCGTGCGTTGAATCGCCGCCTTAGCCACCCCGAAATCACCGACTTTCACATCGCCGGCGTAGCTGATCAGGATATTGGAGGGGCTGACATCGCGATGGATGATGTTGAGATCGTCGCCATAGGGATCTTTGGCTCGGTGGGCAAAATCCAGCCCTTTGAGCATCTCCATGACGATAAAGAGCACGAGATTAAGCGGGATCTTGATGTTGAGCTCCGCGCAGCGCGCGAGCACATCGAGCAGATCTTTGCCATGCACAAACTCCATGGCGATGTAGTACTGGTGGTCGATCTCCCCCAGATCAAACACCTGCACCACATTGGCGTGGTACAGGCTCACCGCGATCTTGGCCTCGTTGATGAACATGTCGACAAATTCGGTATCGTCGACCAGCGAGGGCAAGATCAACTTGATGGCGAACTCTTTCTCAAAGCCCGCGGCCCCAAAGGTCTTGGCGCGAAAAATCTCGGCCATGCCCCCGGCCCCGATCTTCTGCAGGAGGGCGTAGCGCCCGAACTTCGTCCACTCGCGGTTGCTCTCAGCCACTGCAGATGCCTACGCGCACAGGGAGGGTTCGCTGCCTCGCAATCTCAACGAAAAGTACGTGGCCTCTGAGCGCGGGCCCGGAGTGGTCCCCGATATAACCGTAGCAGGTCGACGCCTCGGTCCGCTGACTCACGAAAACCCCTTCTGAGTTGAGCGTTGCGCCATACGCGATGCGCCGGTGGGCGCCATCGGTGACAGACGTGTGGATTGTAAGATCGTGTCGTCTAGACCTTTTGAGCCTAACACAGAGTCAAAGTGGCAGGCTAGCCGGGTTTCGCCCTTCCAGTCCACTCTCCCGCGGGGCGCCCGGCCCCCTCCGAGACGGCGCCTTAGGTCTGCACATATGGTGGTTGCGCCCTGCGGCCCGCCCCGCATACAAGGGAGCGCGATCGCGGGCGTCTCCGCTCGCGGTGACCTGCGTCAAGGAGCCTGAGCGTGACCAAACACAAGAGCCCCGATGAACGCGCCGACCAGATCCTGGCGGCGGCCCGAAGCTGCTTTTTGGAACGGGGTTATTTCGCCACCAAAATGGACGATATCGCCCGCGCGGCCAGCCTCTCCAAAGGCGGAGTGTATTTTCACTTTCCGTCAAAGCGCGAGATCTTTCGCGCCCTGGTGCAGGCAGAGTTCGACCGCTCGACCGGCTTTATGGACGATGTCATGACTCAGGAGAGCGATCTCCTGGCCCAACTGGCTCGCCTGGGCGATCACTTCATCGAAGCCTTCGCCGCCGACGCATCCATGCCCCGCTTTATGTTGATCGCCGCCGAGATGGCCCTGCGCGACGACGCGATCCGGCAGATGCTCCTGGAATTGCAGGAGTCCTACATCGATCGGCTCTCCGCGATCCTGGAAGACGCGGTCGAGCGCGGGCACCTGCGCCCGATCGATACCCGGGCCACGGCCATCGCGCTCAAGTCGCTGGTCGACGGCGTTCAGGCCGCCTACGCGGTGGGCTACGAGCCCGACCGCGATCGCCTGCTGGAAGCAACCTACGCGCTGGTTGCCGAGGGGCTGGCCGCACAGTGAATCGCCGCGCACAGTCCCCTCTCAGGATTTAGCTGCTTATTCGGCCGGGGCCGCTTCTTCAGCCGGAGCTTCCTCGGCCGGAGCCGCTTCTTCCGCCGGAGCTTCCTCGGCCGGGGCCGCTTCCGCCGGGGCCTCCGCGCCCTGCTCACCACCGGCCCCGCTGGGCTCGTAGTGCGAGCAACCGAAGCCTACCTGGGAGCCCAGGAATGCGACGATCACGACCATCACAAAGCCACCAATCAATCCCTGCGTAATTTCTTTAGCCATAACCTGGGCTTACCTGAGTCTGTGGACGTCGCCGGGCTCTACGCTCTTATCCGGGGAGGCGCCACCGCATCATCGGTGCGCCGGCGTGCTCGTCACGTAACATCATTGATCGGCTGCCGCGGAGCGTGCTCTCCGCGGCAAACCGCACGGCTGGCAAAGGTCTAATAGAATCGCGCGGCGCTGGCAATGCCCTTTCGGCGCCCCTGACACCGGTGAATTTGCTGTGCTGCTAACGCTGTGTTACATCTGCGTCCCCTTAGATACACGCGCGCCGGCACGCGTTGACGCTCGCTTTAAGCGAGGGCACCACCGGTGATCGGATCACGCATGACCTGCGGACTTAATATGGCTGCCTCCTCGTTTTCTCTACGCATGTTTGTACGCCTGGTGATGACCCTGACCCTGCTTGGCTCGCTGGGGTTAGCCGGCTGCGGCCGTACCGTTCTTATGGATCGCTGCGTGGACGATGGCGAGTGCCCGGCGGGCTCGCAATGCCTGGGCTCGGTGTGCTCCGAGCCCCTGCGCTGCCAGAGCGAGGCCGACTGCCCGGAGAATGCCACCTGCCTGGGCCGCTTCTGCGCGCCGATTCCGGCCTGCGAACGCGATGAGGACTGCCCCGAAGGCAACCTCTGCATCGAAGGCGCCTGCCAGCCGCCCGGGCCCCAGTGCGCGGTGGACACCGACTGCAACACCGGCGAAATCTGCCTGGAGGGCAGCTGCCTGCCCGCCTGCCAGGAGAACGACGAGTGCGACGCCGGCGAGCTCTGCGTCGATGGCGTCTGCACCCAGACCTGCGAATGTAGCGACGATAGCGACTGCCCCGTGGAGCTGAGCTGCAGCGACACCTGTCAGTGCGAGGATGTCCCCGCATGCCAGTCCGACGAGGATTGCGAAGGCGACCAGTTCTGCATGGATCAGATCTGCGTCCACCCCCAGCTGGAGTGCTTCAACGACAACGACTGCCCGGCCGACGGGCGCTGCGAAGCCAACGTCTGCGTCCCGGCCCAGGAGTGCTTCATTGACGAAGACTGCCCCGGTCAGGCCAGCTGCCTCGACGGCATCTGCCAGGTGCTCCCCCCGGAATGCTTCTTCGATGACGACTGTGGCTCAGAGGCCATCTGCCTCGATCAGATGTGCGTACCCATCGACGGCGAATGCCAGAACGACGACCAATGCCCGGAGCATTTCGCCTGCCTCGATCGCTTCTGCGTCTTCGATGGCGAGTGCCTTCGCGACGACGAATGCGCCTTTGGACAGGTCTGCCAGGATGCCCAGTGTGTCGCGCCCCAGTGCGAGCGCGACGCCCAATGTGGCCCGGGAGGCCAGTGCATCGCAGGCTCCTGCGTGTTCACATCCTGCCAGTTCGATGATCAGTGCCCGCAGGGCCAGTCCTGCCAGGAGGGCATCTGCCAGCCCACCCAGGATCAGTGCCAGATCAACCGCGACTGCGCCGCCGGCGAGGTCTGCACCAACGGCCAGTGCCTGCCGCGCCCCCCGGAGTGCATCGACGACTTTGACTGCGGACTGGGACAGAGCTGCATCGACGGGCAATGCTTCGGTGGTCCCCAGTGCCAGAGCGATCAGGACTGCCTGCCCACCGAGATCTGCCGCGCCGGCCAATGTGTCACCACCCAGGGCTGTCAGGTGGACAGCGACTGCGGCCAGGCCGAGATCTGCCTGAGCGGCGACTGCTACTTCATCGGGGATTGCCGCGCCGATACCGACTGCCGCCGCGACGAGCAATGCATCGACTTCCGCTGTGAGTTCACCGACCCCTGCCAGGCGGTCACCTGTTCGCCGGGCCACGTCTGCGAACGTGGCGACTGCGTGCCCGTCGACGCCTGCACCGTCGATGATGAGTGCGCCCCTGGCGAGATCTGTGAGCAGGGCGCCTGCATCAACCCGAATCAATGCCACTCCGATGCCGACTGCCGCGCCGATGAGTTCTGCCAGAACGGTCAGTGTTTGCCCCAGGGCGATTGCCAGTCCGATGCCGACTGCCGCGTGGACGAGATCTGCGAGAACAACTTCTGCACCACGCCGGAGCAGTGCCGTCGCGACGCCGACTGCCCCCCGGGTCAGGAATGTGAAGCGCTGACGCGTCAATGCCAGCCGGCGGTGGAGTGCTCCAGCGCCAACGACTGCCCCGACGGGTTCACCTGCCTCGACGATCGCTGCGTGGACATCCGTCAGTGCACCGTCGACAGCGAATGCCCCGGCGGCACCATCTGCAACGGCTTCTTCTGCCAGCCGCGCCCCGAGTGCAGCGCGGATAACGACTGTGAAACCGGTGAGCGTTGCGACCTGGGCAATTGCGTGGCCAGCCGCTGCCAGAATGAAGCTCAATGCCCGCCGGCCTGGCAGTGCGTTGCCCAGCGCTGCATCCCGCCCCTGGCCTGCACCGGCGATCAGGACTGCCCGCTGCCCAACCTGCAGTGCATCAACAACGTCTGCGTCGACCCGAGCGGCTGCCAGTCCGACGGCGACTGCTTCCCCGGTGCCAGCTGCGTGGCCGGCGTCTGCCTGCCGCTGCCTCCGCCCCAGTGCAGCGGCGACAGCGACTGCCGCCCCTCGGAGATCTGCGAATTCGGCATCTGCGCGCCGCGCCCCGAATGCACCAATGACCGCGACTGCGCGGCCACCGAGCGCTGCCTCAACTACCAGTGCCAGCAGGTGCGCGAATGCGTGCGTGACGATCAGTGCCCCACGGATGCCCGGTGCATCGATGAAACCTGTGTCGCGGCGCAGTGCGCCGCCGATGGCGACTGCGGCCCGGGGCGAGTCTGCGACAACGGCGCCTGCGTGCCGACAGCGCCCCAGTGCACCGACGATATCGACTGCCCCGGGGGCTTTGAGTGCCGCGGCGGCAACTGCCGCCCGCTGATCTCCGAGTGCTCCAACGACAACCAGTGCGCGCCCAACCAGCAGTGTGAGCAGGGCGTCTGCGTCGATCTCCCCCCGGAGTGCTCCATCCACGCCGACTGCGGTCCCGGCCAGGAATGTGTCGCCGGGGAGTGCCGCACCGCGCCCCCCTGCCGCACCGACGCCGAATGCCCCGACGGCCGCAGCTGCGACACCCTCAGCGGTCGTTGCATCGAGCCGACCTCCTGCTCCTCCAGCAACGACTGCCCCCAGGGTCAGACGTGCATCGGCGACACCTGCCGTCTGGTGCGCAGCTGCCAGGCCGACGTGGACTGCCCCTCCGGGACGTCCTGCCAGGACGGGATCTGCCGCGTCAGCGCCAACTGCTCAGCGGATGCCGACTGCCCCGACAACCAGCGCTGCGACGCCGGCTACTGCCAGCCCACCCGGTGCCAGAGCGACCAGGAGTGCTCCAGCGGCCTGATCTGCGTCGCCGAGCGCTGCGTGCAGGAGCCGGCCTGCAGCTCCGATGCCGACTGCCCCAGCCCGACCAGCTGCATCAACTTCGTCTGCGACAACCCCGGGGGCTGCACCGCCGACAGTCAGTGCCCCACGGGCCAGGTCTGCTACGCCGGGGCCTGCTTCAGCTTCCCTCCGGCGCAATGCGATCGCGACACCGACTGCGCACAGGGCACCGAATGCAACTTCGGGGTGTGCGAAGACACCAGCCCGGCTCCCAGCTGCCGCATCAACGCCGACTGCGCCGCCAATGAGCTCTGCATCAGCGGGGTATGCCTGGGCGGGACCGAGTGCGACGCCGACCAGGATTGCTCCTTCCCCGAAGTCTGCCAGAATCAGCAATGCGTCCTTCCCGGCTCCTGCTCCACCGACAGCGATTGCACCGAGGGCCGGGCCTGTATTATGGGTCAGTGCTCCTGAGCCCGGCCGTCGGCCGGGTCTCCCCCCGCCTCATTGCACGTATGAGGAAGATCGCCTGCGCTGCATCGCGTTTACCAGGCCCTGGCCACCACAGACGGTGGCTAGCTCCCTCACGTCTGTCTCCATAGGTACCTCTCATGGCTTCCACCACGCCCGCCGAGCGCGCCGCCGATCACGCGATCGAACGCGGCCGCCCCGAACGCGAAGAGCGCAGCTGGCTGCGCCTGACCGAGATCTTCTTTAGCATCCAGGGCGAATCCAGCTTTGCCGGCCTGCCCTGCACCTTCGTGCGCCTCTCCCGCTGCAACCTGCGTTGCACCTGGTGCGATACCACCTACTCCTTCAAAGGTGGTGAGCGCACCGAAATCGACGCGATCATCGCTCGCCTCGATGAGATCGGCTGCAAGGTCGTCGAGATCACCGGTGGTGAGCCCCTGCTCCAGCGCCCGGTCCACACGCTGATGACCCGGCTCTGCGACCTGGGCTACACCGTGCTCATTGAGACCTCCGGCTCGCTGGACATCTCCCCCATCGACCCGCGGGTGCATGTGATCATGGATCTCAAGGCTCCGGGCAGTGGCGAGGTCGACAAAAACCTCTACGCCAACATCGCCCATCTTAAGGCCAGCGATGAGGTGAAGATCGTGCTCCAGGATCGCGCCGACTTCGACTGGGCGATCGCCACCCTCGAAGAGCACGACGTCCTGAACCACGCCCACGTGATCTTCTCGCCAGTCCATGGCGAGCTCAACAGCCACGAGCTGGCCAACTGGATCCTGGAGAGCGGCCAGCAGATCCGCCTGGGACTCCAGATCCATAAATTCCTCGACGTGGAGTAGGCCCGGCGCTCATCCCCGTAGGCCTCTCCAAACACAAGAGCCGACCGCGTTACGCGCGGTCGGCTCTTGTGTTTGGGGTTCCCCCGAACCCCTCTCCACTCACGTCTGCAACGCCCCTCAGGCCTCCAGCGTATCGACACGCTCACGCAGCTCTTTTCCCACCTTGAAATGAACCGACTTCTTGGCCGCCACCTGCACCTCATCTCCGGTACGCGGGTTGCGTCCCTTGCGGGCGCGGTACTTGCGGATGGAGAAGCTGCCAAAGCCCCGCACTTCGATGCGCTCATCCTCCATCAGCGCGTCGCTCATCGCGTCGAACACCGCGTTCACAATCTCTTCGGCGTGATTTTTGGGGACATCGATACGTTGCGAGACCAGCTCAATGAGTTCCGACTTCGTCATTCCACTACTCGTTCGTATGCAGTTCAAAGGGTCATTAAGAATAGCGCACACATTCTTATCGAAGTGTAAAATCCTTAACTTCCACGGCAGGTTATCCACACCGCGCGTTGATGTGCCATGAGGCCCCGATGATGTCAACCACAGATACCCCATGGGAATGAACCCCCGGACGCCGCGCAAAAAAAGCCCTCCGGCTTTTACCGGAGGGCCTGTGCGGACTTAGCGTGGCAAGGAGCTCCTTAGCCCTGCTGCTCCTGATGCACGCGAAAGAGTTGCTGCCCCATAAAAATATAGTCGCGATGCTTCAGCGCGGTCTTCTCCCAGATCTTGATCCAGGTGCCGTTCGACGAGTTCAGATCGACCAGGTAGCACTGGTTGTCATCGCCGGCGTAAATCTGGGCGTGGCGCCCGCTCATGAACTTGTCGTGCGGGAACACAATGTCGCCCTTCTCCCGACCGAGCACGGCGCCGGCTTCGGGCAGGCAGTACACGTTCTGGATGATCCCGCCGATGCCGATCTGCAGGATCTTAAACGTGCCCCCGGGCGCCGGGCTCCCCATGTAGCGTGTGCCGTCACTGCTCTTGGTTTTGGGCGTGATCGACTGCTCGAAGCGCTCAAAGCGCAGCACCTGGCGCCCCATCAAGATCGTGTCGCCGGCGGTGAGCCGAGTCTCGTCCCGCAGCTTAATGAAGGTGCCGTTGAGGCTGTAGAGATCTTCGATGAAGAGCTGGCCATCGAGTACGTGAAAGCGGGCGTGCCGCGGACTTAAGAAGCCGTCGGTGGGAAAACGCTGATCGCCCTCGCGCCCCACCGTGGTCTCCAGAAACTCCAGGGCGATCGCGGTGCCGTCGCTGCCATCCTCGTTGATCGAGATCAACTGGATCGGCCAGGGATTCTTCTGGCGCGCGGCCTCCGAGGCAGGCGGCGGCTCCCGGCGCTTCTCCACCAGTGCGGAGCCCACCCGGCTGCGCAGACTCACCTTTTGGCCCCCCGCCTTCTGCGGAGCCGCCAGCGCCCCGCCACACTCCACGCAGAACTTCATCGAGGCCGGGTTCTCCGCATGGCAGGAGGGGCAGACCGCCGGCCGGCGGCTCTCCTCCAGCGGCTCCACCTCGACCAGGGGAAGATTCTCGCTGCTCTGGCTGAGATCGCGCCCGGTGATCGACACCTCCCCCAGATCCTCCAGCGGCGCCAGCGTCACCGGCTCAGCGGTGGCCTCCAGCGCATCCAGTAAGAATCCAGCGTCGACGTCGCCCGCCCCGGCATCATCGCCATCGAGCGTGGGCGCGTTTTTAAGCGCCGCCCCGCCAAAGCCCGGGCCGCTGCGAAAGCGCTTGGCGACGGCGGCCACCGCCTCATCCTCTTCGGGTTGATAGGCCGGCAGATCCAGGCCACTGGAGCGCGGCGCGCGAATCCGCCCGCCAAGCCGAAACGAGAGCCCTTCTGCGCCCTCGCCCTGTGCCGTCTGCGCCTGTTCGTCTTGCAACTTCGACGACAACTTTCCGTCGCTCACCGATTGCCTCCGGAGGTCGATGTTTCGCGAGCATTTCAAGCCACACCGCCCGCGATTGGGTCGTCCGCAATCTACAAGAGCCCCCCCACCATTTCAAGGCGCGCCCGCGCGCCCAAAGGCCGCTAAAAGCGCGATCGCAGTGGGGTTTACCCCCCTTTTTGGACGATCGGCTTGACATCGGTCCACCTCGCTGCCAGTCTCCCGCCTCCGAAGCGCGCCCCCTTGCCGGGCGTGCCGGCCAAATAGGTACGTCAAACTCAAGTCACGACACGACGTCGCGTCTGACCGTTGAATGATAGGAGAATCCCATGGCTCGCAAATGCAAACTCACCGGTAAGAAGCCGCTTGTTGGTAACCGCGTCTCGCACGCCAACAACAAGACCAAAATGCGCCAGCTGCCCAACCTGCAGAACAAGCGCATCTACATCCCCGAAGAAGATCGCTGGGTCCGCGTGCGCCTCTCGGCCCGCGCCCTGCGCAGCGTGACCAAGAAGGGCCTGCTGTCCTTCCTGAAGTCCGAAGGCCTCACGCTCAAAGACGTGGTCGCCTGAAGCTCAGTCGTTTGACCGAGCCGGGGCCTCTTTGCAGCGCTCCTAGTAAAACCGCCGCTCCGATCTCAACTCGGGGTGGCGGTTTTTTTATGCGCCGGGCGCCCCGCGCCCTGTGGCCTGAGCATGCACCGGGCGCAGCGCTGTGCTAGGCTCGGGTCCATGCTCAGGCCGGTCGCTGTGGACCTGCCGCGCTGACCGCCCTCTTTTTGTGCTGCAGGCGATCGCGATGTCCGAGAAGACCCTACACACCCCGCTGCGCGCCCGCCGCGTACGCCAGATCACCGGCGCGCTGGCGGCGATCCCGGCCACGGCCCCTGACTCGCCGCCGATGCTACGCGAGCCCGGGCGCCTCACCGATCAGAGCCTGCGCCAGCTCAGCGACGATCAGAAGGTCGAGCTCCTGCTGGCCTTTCGCTGCCAGCTCCAGCAGCAGCAGCGCCGCTACAGCTCCCTCTTGCAGATCAGCAGCGCGCTGGGCGCGACCCTGGATCGCAACGAGTTTCTCGAGATCACCCTGGAGCAGCTCACCGAGTTGATGCGCGCCGAGCGCTCCACCCTCTATCTGGTCGAGCAGCCCTCCGGGCGCCTCCATGGCAAGATCGCCCAGGGCTCCAACACCCAGATCGTGCTGGAGCCCGGCCAGGGCGTCGCCGGCTGGGTCGCCCAGAGCGGTCAGAGCATCAACATCCGCGACGCCTACAACGATCCGCGCTTTCACGCCGACATCGACTCGCGCTCCGGGTTCCAGACCCGCTCCATGCTCTGCCAGCCCATCCGCAACACCGATGGCCAGATCATCGCCGTGGTCCAGGTGCTCAACAGCACCCAGGGCAACTTCTCGGAGGAGGACGAGAACCTGCTCAGCGCCATCGGCGGCCAGATCTCGATCGCCCTGGAAAACAGCGCGCTCTACCACTCGCTGGTCGATAAAAATCAGCAGCTTTTGCGCACCAAGGAGCGCCTGGAGCACAAGTTCGCCGAGCTCGATCTGCTCTACAACATCCAGAGCAAGCTCAGCCAACACAGCGATCTGGAGAGCCTGATCCAGACCATCACCCAGCAGACCCTGGAGCTGGTCAACGGCAAGGCCTGCGCCCTGACCCTGCGCGAGGAGGGCTACCACCGGGTGCACGTGCTCATCGACCGCAGCGAAGACTACTCCCGGGCCTGGGACTTCTACACCCGGGCGGTCACCGACGAGAACACCATCGGCCAGGCGGTCATCGCCCGCGGCCAGCCCTTTGTCTGCCACAGCCAGGCCTGCCAGCACCTGCCCGGTCCGACCAGCGAAGCCGACGGGCTGCACGTTGAGAACATCATCGCCGTGCCCCTCTTCGACGACGAGACCTGCATCGGCGCCCTGGAGGTCTTTAACCTGGTGCTGCCTCATGAGCCCCGCTCCCTGGGCTTTACCGAGGATGACGTCAAGATCATCACCCTGATCGCCTCCCAGATCGCCGGCACCGTGGCCTCTCGCCGCCACCGCGAGGCCCAGGAGAAGGAGCATCGCCTGGCCTCCATCGGTCAGATGATCTCCGGGATCCTCCACGACTTTAAGACCCCCTTCTCGGTGATCTCCGGCTACGTGCAGCTGATGGCCGACACCGATGATGCCGCCGAGCGCGAGGATTTTGCCGAGCGGGTCCTCCACCAGATCCAGCAGCTCAACCAGATGACCCGGGAGCTCCTCAAATTTGCCCGGGGCGACTCCAAGATCCTCTGGCGCAAGATCTTCGTGAACACCTTCATCCAGGAGACCCGCGAGCTCCTCGATACCGAGCTGGGCGATCGCGGCGTGGAGCTGGTCATCGACCTGAAGTACCGCGGCGAGGTGCGCATGGATGTGGTCAAGATGAAGCGGGCGATTTTGAACCTGGCCCGCAACGCCGCCGACGCCATGCCCCGGGGAGGACGTTTTACCATCGCGGTGGATCGCCAGGACGACCACACCCTGTGGCGCTTCAGCGACACCGGCACGGGCATCCCGCCCGAGATCCGCGATCACCTCTTTGAGTCCTTTGTCACCCAGGGCAAAGCCGACGGCACCGGGCTGGGCCTGGCGGTCGTCAAAAAAATCGTCTCGGATCACGGTGGCTCCATCGACGTGGAGAGCGCACCGGGACAAGGCACGACCTTTGAAATCCGCCTTCCGCTGACCCCCGCCGAAGAGTCGACCTGATGGGTTCAAACGCTCCTACCCCGATCCTCCTGGCGCTGGCCCTGGCCGGCCTGCTGAGCGCCTGCGATAAGCCCGACGCCGCCAACGACTCCCCGCCCATCACCATGGGGGGCGCCGCCCGCGACTCCGCTCCGAGCGCCGCTGAGGCCGCCGAAGCCCCGACGGACCCAAGCGCCCCGAGCGCCCCGAACGCTGGGGCCGCCGACGGCAACGCCCCGAGCGCCAACCCGGACGCCCCGGCCCCGGCCCGCCCCTCCGGCCAGCTCCCCGGGGGCACTCCCGAGCAAAAAGAAGCGCTGATGGAGGCCAAGCTGGCCTTTGTCCAAGAGCGCCTGGTCGAGGCCGAAGATCGCTTCAAGGCCATCGCCGAATCCGAGCCCGTCAGTGGGGAGAGCGTCTCAGCGGCCATTGCCCTGGGACAGATCTACACCGAGACCGGCCGCCAGCAGCAGGCGCTTACGCTCTACACCAATCTGCGCGAGCGCGTCGCCGGGCTCCCCGAGGTCCTTCTGGTGCTCGCCAGGACCCTGGCCGACATGAATCGCCCCGAGGAGGCGATCGCCACCTATGAACAGGCGCTTGAAGGCCAGCCCGACTACATCTTTTTGCTCACCGAGCTGGCGCAGCTCCACCTGGAGCAGGGCCGCAAAGAGCGCGCCTCGGAGCTCCTCTACACCTACGAGCAACGCGTGCACACACTGGCCAACCGCCTCGAAGACCACAGCGCTCCGGCCGAGGATCGCCTCTACCTGGTCGACGTGTTTGGCTTTGTGGACGACGATCGCGCCTACCGCGCGTTGATGCACGCGCTGGACGATCCCTACCCCCAGATCCGCCGCGCCGCGGCGACCACCCTGGGGGAGGTGCGCCTGGATGATGCCCGCAACCTCCTGCAGCGGGTGGCCATCGAAGACGACGCCACCGAGGTGCGCATGGCCGCTCGTCAGGCCCTGCGTCTGATCAACGAAGAGGGCTAACCCCTGGCGAGCGGCCCCGGGGCGCCTTGCCAGGCACTCGGCCACCAACACACCGTGCCCCGG
>NZ_QHKO01000011.1 GCF_003260125.1 Lujinxingia litoralis | reverse complement strand
TTCCCGTAACAGCGGATCAAAAAAGAAGGGGGCATCATGCCCCCTTCCTCCACGCCGGCCTGGGCGTGCTCATGCGGTGCTCCGTGTGGCGCTCAGCGCACGAAGGTTCCGGCGCTGCCCACGCCCACGCGATCCAGGGGCACCACGTACACGGTGCTGGTGCCGGTATCGACCAGGGCCAGCTGGGAGCCGACGCCGACATCGTCGATGAGCACCAGCTCGGCCGGCAGCGCCGTGCCCAGCGAGAGGCCCGCCACGCTAAACGCCCGGTCGACGCGGAAGGTGTAGCTCAGCCCCTCCCGCGCGCCCACCTCACCCTCGCGGATGCGCAAGGTCAGATAAGGCCCCTCCCAGACCTGGCCCGAGGCCACCCGCCCTTGCAGCCGGCCCAGATCAGCCTCGTCCTTGCGCACGCAGGACTCCCCATCGCGCTCCCACACCGAGGCAAAGCCGCTCTGCTCACCCACGGCGATCCACTGCGCGTCGGGGCGTACCTCGTAGCGCAGGCCCTGATCGAAGCACTCCCGGGTGGGGAGAGACTGCGCGGTGTCGGCACCGGCCAGCGGGGCGATCGTCAACGAGGTCGCCCCCACCGCGGTGATCTCGTAGGTCAAAAAGCCCTCATCACCGGCAAATCCCGCGCAGCCCGCGCCGTCGCCCGGCGAGGAGAGGATGCGGAGGCGATCCCCCACCTCGACCCCGGCGCCGCAGTAGTCGATGCCGCCGGAGAGGAAGTGTCCCGGGGTCTCGCGCGCGATCAGCCCGCGCTCCGCAGACCCCACCGCCGGGAGCGCCCCTTCGTAGGTCAGGGTCCAGCGCTCGTTGCGCAGGCGCACATCAAAGACCTGGCGCTGGATCTCGGCGTTCACCTGCCCCTCCTCCACGCTAAGCTGCGCGCGGGCCAGCTCCAGCAGATCGGCGCGGGGCGCATCGATGTAGTTGCGCAGGTCGTCGGGCACCTCCAGAGCCACCGGCTGATCGATGAGCGGAGAGCCACAGCCCAGGGTGATCTGGGAGCCGGCAGCGGCCTGGCTCATCGCCTCGCGCAGGGCCTCGGGCTGCTCACAGCTCGCGCGCCCGACCAGGCGGCCCTGGGCGCTGTTGGCGTCGCGCAGGGCAAAGATCGGGGTGATCGCCAGGGTGTGCGTCTCGGCGGTGATCACCCGACGCGCCAGAAGCGCCGAATCGCTGAGATCGGCGGCTTCCTCGGCGCTGGCCAGCGGCAGGGCCGGCAGCTCCAGACAGCGCGCCTCCGGGTGGGCGTCTCGGAGCTCGGGGTCCCCCCGGAACTCGGCGTCGCTCAAGAGGCCCTGGGGCGCCTCAAAGGCGCACTCCACATCGAGCACGTCGACCCGGTACAGGCTCCCGTTATCCGAGGCGACCTGCAGCCCGTAGCGGTGAGCCACCAGGGCCGTGGGCCCCTCGTTAAGTACGCGACGCTCCAGCACCGGGACCATGGCCAGGGGCTGACGCACCAGGGCGATGCCCCCGATCTCGGTGGCGCCCACCGTGGCGGGCTCGCTGGCCTGACGGGCGTCGATGAGCGTGCGATTGGGGCGATCGATGACCAGCACCTGCCGCTCCGCCGACTCGAGCACGTAGATAAAGGCGCCGGTGGGATCGAAGGCCACCTGATTCGCCCCCCAGATCGAGCCCTCTTCCCCGCCCCAGTCGATGCGGGCAACCTCGCAGGGGGCGGCGTCGCCCTCCAGGCAGCTCTGATCGCCCAGGGCCTCGTCGGTGAGCGCGATCAGGGAGAGATCGGCCCGGTCGCGGTAGACCACCGCGGCCATTCCGGCCTCCTGATCGATGTTCAGATCGGCCGGCTGCCCCGGGAGCGCCACCTCCACCGCCTCACCGGAGGCCCGGGTGCAGTCCACCGGCTCGTGATCGCGGCGATCCACGGCGTCGGCGGGGCGCTCGCAGCTGAGCCCGGGGGCCACCCACAGCAGGTTGGGCTGGGCCAGGAGCGCCGCCACAGTCGGAGCGCCGGCGTCTTCAAAACTCTCCAGCGCCAGCGGGGTGCCGGGCAGCGCGATGGGCTCCGAGAGCGGGCGCAGCGTCCAGAGATCGACGCCGGTCAGGCTCCGATCGCCCTGGTTGGCCACCAGCGCTGCGGTGCCCTGCCCACTCACCGTCACATCGACCGGCCGGGTGCCCACCTCGATCTGGGTCACTCCGGGCACCCGGGTATCGAGGTTGACCAGACGTGGCGGATCGCTGGCCAGCGCCACCACCCCGAGCTTGCCGCTGATCTCATTGACGACCAGCCCGAACCCCCGGGGGTTGGCCATATCCTCGCACCGGGGCAGCGGCCGCGACGCGATCGAGAAGTCCTCCCCATCGACGCTCGGCAGACAGACCTGGCCGTCGACGACGGCCAGGGCCACCGGACCGTTGAGCCCCTGTGGTGAGGAGCGAACCTGCTCCTCACACCCCGCGCTGGCCAGGGCACACAGCCCCAGCCCGGCCCACATGGCGATCTTTTTCGCGTTCTTCATACGCACCAACATGTTGTGCTGCTCCGCTGACTCGGCCCGCGCCATACTGGGGCGCGGAGCGATCCCGGGGAGATCGGCTCAATAGATATGTTCGATGACCTGATGGAAGGTCGGGCTGGCCGGATCGAGATCGAGCACGGCCACCGCGCCACAGCTCCGATCGCTCTCGGTGCAACGCTCCGGGCGCTCGCCACGCTGATCAAAGAGCGAGACGTAGGCGCGGCAGGGTTGCCCGGGCGCCTCGCAGCGCTCGGCGACCATGTCGTACGGGCTTCGCCCCACCTCGATGGTGTCAACCACCGCACCGATCTGCGGGTCGATGACCTGAATCACGCCGTTGCGGTACGAGGGGACATACACCCGCTCCACCCCGTCGGCGCCCTGATGGACTCGCACCCCGGAGGCCTGACGCTCCAGCGGAATGGTGTCGATCACCTCGTGACGCAGCCCGTCGCTCTCGTCGATGCCGATCACGTAAAGCGCGCTCGGACGTCGGGCAGCCACGTAGAGGCGATCGCCAGCAGCGTTAAAGTCGAGCCCGCGCGCGTCAACATTCTGCACCGCCGGTGAGAGCACCACGTCGCCGCGGCGCACGATGGCCTCGACCTTGCCCTCCTCACTGACGTAGGGGCGGTAGAGCGCCACCACATTGGTGCCGCGACCGGCCACATACACATCCTCGGTGCCCGGGCGCAGGCGAGTCTGGTTGCCCCCGTTGAGCAGCGCCGCGCTGCGCATGGAGGCCCCCTCGAGCTCGCCCTCGGGGAAGCTCAGCGAGGAGACCTGATCACCACGCAGGTGCGAGAGATGTACCAGATCAAAGCTCACCGTCTCTCCACCGATCTCCCGACTCACTCGCCCCACCGCCAGACCGAAGGGATCCAGCGGGACCGGTGCCCCGGAGCGTACATCGGGCACCCGGCGCACCACGCACGCGCTGCTGTTGGAGCGTGCCTCTCCCCCCACCTCGCAGAAGAGCGCCTGGCCCTGCGCAGCCACATCCAGCACCGTCACCTCGCTCTGCTGGCGGCTGGTCACGTAGGCGCGGGTACCGTCTTCGTTGAGCTCAATATGCCCGGCGAAGGAAGGCACGTAAGGCGACGCGTCGGGAAGGAGCGTGGAGGTGCTCGTGTCGATCACCGAGATCGTGCCCCCGAGCTCTTCACTGTACTTCAGATCGAAGTTGCTATTGGCCACGTAGAGAAAGCGCCCCCCGGGGTGCAACTCCAGGCCCACCGGGTAATAGAGTCCGTCGCGCGGAGGCAAGGGCTCCTGGTAGCGCTGCCCGCAGCCAGTCACCAGAAGCGCGCAACCGGTGAGCGCGCTGAAGAGCCGCATCTTCATTGGGTCATTCATAGGTATCCAGATCGCCCTGTATCCATAGATCTTTTGCCCGCTCGCCGGGCCCCTGCGGGATTAGCACCTGGCCGCCTCCCTGCGCAAGCGCGCCGGCGGTGGGCGCCAGCGCCGCGATCGCCACAGCGCGAGCCACAAAAGTGTGTGTGGCGCCGGGTCGCGATCGCGGCGGCGGGCAATTATGCCCACAGGCTTGCCTTTTTGGTGAAGGCCCGATATGTAGTCCTCCGCCCACGCGCTGGGCCAAAATTTTTAAGACGCCGACTTCCGGCCCCTTTGCGCGCTGGCGTGATGTGTGGGCCCCGATATTTCTGGAGAGTTTGTCATGCGAGAGAAGATCCGACTCGTTTCGTCCGCCGGCACCGGCTACTTCTACACCACGACCAAAAACAAGCGGAACACCCCGGACAAACTTCGCATCAAGAAGTTTGACCCGAAGGTCCGCAAGTACGTCGAGTTCGTGGAAGCCAAGATTAAGTAATGTTCGGCCGGGCTCCCGGCTGACTTCATGAGGAAGCTCTTATGTCCAAGTACGGAAAAATCAACTGGCGCCGCCGTCGCAAAATCGATCCCTTCGATCAGAACCCCTCCTGGCGTCTTGACTACAAGAACCCGGAGCTGCTCAAGCTCTTTGTGACGACGACCGGCAAGATCCTTCCCCGTCGCATCACCGGCGTGAACGCGCGCAACCAGCGTCGCCTGCGCCGCGCCATCCTGCGCGCTCGCCAGATCGCGCTGCTGCCCTACACGACCCACAAGTCGTAAGGGTCTTGAGCGCCCCCTTCCCCCGGAAGGACGCGCTCCACGCTCTTCGTGGCGGCTCCCCTCCCCTCGCCCTTCTCCAACGAAGGCGGGGTGAGGCCGGCCGCCACGTTCGTTTCTTGGCGGTGTTTTAAGGTGGCTCGTCGCGCCATCTGCAGGGCGGTTACGCATTATTACAACGCCGCAAACCCGGCACGCTGGCGGGGCAAAACGCTCGAGACCCGACGACGCTCCCCTGAAGGAGGGCCGCAGCCCTGTAGACACCACCGGGCGAGTCCGCTAGCCTTGCGCTCAACCAGCAGCCCCCCCTCAAACAGCTGCGCGACACTTTGCGCTCTTCGACTTAGATGAGGCGAGACATGGGAAGGAAAGTGCCAGGCGCCCGACGCCTGTTGACCGCGACTTTAGGCGTGTGCACGGCCGTCGGGCTTGTTGCCTGCAACGAATACCCCGTGCAGTTGACCCAATCCTCCAGCGCGATCGAGTTCATCCAACCACAGACGGTTGGAGAAAATGAGAAGTTCGACATTCTCTGGATGATCGATAACTCCGGCTCGATGTGCCAGGAGCAGACTCTGCTGCGCAACGGCTTTGCCAACTTCATCGAGATCCTGAAAAGCACCAACGCAGACTTCCATATCGGTGTCACGACCACACACATGGTCGACAGCTCGGTTGACTTCGGCACAGAGCCGGTCGCCCGCCCCGGACACCTGCAGTCGACACCGCAGCCTCTGCCTGGCTACGACGACTCCTGCTTCTACGCACTCGATGAAGACGGGATTCCGGACTACAACGACATGCAGCCGATCCTGAACTCCATTGCCACAGCGGTGAGCTGCACCACCAACCCCTCGGAGTGGGAGCACCTGCTCAACCCCAACATCGCCGATCTTCGCTGCGCGGTGGACTATGAGCGGTGGGAAGAGAGCTGTTCTAGTGGCGACGATGCGCCTGTTGATGTTGATTTCTTCCCGCCGACTTCGGCCTACCGCGCGATCCCTAAAGTGCTGCGAGCCGATGACTATCGGGATGCCCAGGGGCAAATCGAAACCGCACGGCTGGCTGCCGACTTCGGCTGCATGAGCCTTGTAGGGGTGCGTGGCTATGGCTTTGAGCAAGGGCTTGCCGCGGTGACGCGGGCTCTTTCGCCCGAGCTAACCGGGGGCCCTGAGGGCGACCCGGCCGAGTTTCCCAACGCGGGCTTTCTGCGCCCCGACGCCCGCACCGGTGTGATTTTTATCTCGGATGAAAACGACTGCAGCCACAATGGTAGCCTGGACTACGGGTCCCAGTGCATGGTCAGTGAGTGCACCTACCAGGAGAACCTGGGTGAAGATGGTGCCCTGCTCAACATCGACACGCTTCGCGACGAGATGCTCGCCAACATCGCCGCCAGCCGCGGGCTCAGCAGCGTGGATCCGGAATTCGACGTGATCGTCGCCTCGATTCACGGCAACTACAAGCGCTTTGATTCCCCTCGCCCCGCAGACAACTGCACCTCTCCTGCAGAAAATCCCGAACAGTTCATTGAGAGGAGCTGCGCCAGCGTCAACGGCGAAGCCTTCTCCGGACACCGCTACGACCAGTTCATGAGGGTCTTTAAAGAGTCCTATCCCAAGTCTGGCGCCGACGATGCGCCGGTCTCCGGCCTGATCTGCGGAGACTTCACCGGCGCGCTCGAAGATATTGCCGAGCTCTTTAAGCCCTCGGCAAGCAAGTGCATCGACGATATCTACACCTGTGATGGACCGGGGGCAGCCTGCCCGTCGAACCCCAACACCGGCGCGGCCGGCACCTGCATGGCGTATCCGCCGCATCCCGCTGACACCGAGCCCCGGGTCGGCTACTTCTGCGATACCGGGCTGCAGGTACGTCTGCGCCTGCCGGCCGACGACAGCGCCAACCTGGCTCGTCTGGAAAGCACTCAGTACTGCCTGGAAGGCACCCTGGGCATGCCGACGCTCCCAGACGGTTGCATCGTTGATCCCGCCCACTACGTGCTGACGGGCTGCCCCGGCGCCTCCTCCGGCGTGTTCGTGGATTGGAACGATGAGCAGTGGTTCAACATCCTGGCCGGCCTTCAAGTTGAGGCCCGCTACGCCCAGATGACCGGCAACTAAGCCAGCCCACATCTTTTGGCGCAAGCTCAGCTCAAGAAGCCGCGCGGCCCCCTTCCCGGGAGTCGCGCGGCTTCTTTTGTGGCCAGCCCCGCGCCCCCCGATTGACAAGCTTTGACAAAAAGAGCCTTTGCGATCTCTTAAAGAACGCACTAGGGTTTCGACGCTTGGCATAGGTAAAAGGGGGATGTGTGTTGAACGCCCGGTATCTATGTTGCCGATGCTGTCAGGGAGCGCATTATGACGAACCTGGACCCGCCTGCCGGGACCGGCCAGCAGATCCGCGTACTTCGCGAGGCGCGGAGGCAGAAACTGCGGGAGAAGAGTCCGCAGCATCACTGCCCCGGCTGTCTGTCGGTGGTTTTTGCCGACGAGCCGCTGTGCCTGGAGTGCGATCGGCGCGCCCCCCAGCCGGGCTGGCCTCCCTTAAACGATGCCAATGACCCCTGGCTCGGGCGCGTGATCGATCGGCGCTACCTGGTGGCCAAGCCCCTGGGTCGCGGCTCCTCGGCGTCGGTTTATCGGGCCGAATCCCTGTCGATCTCCCGGCATTTTGCCATCAAGATCATCGCCACCGACAAGGGGCAGGCCGACCAGATCATGGAGCGCCTCAACCGCGAGGTCGAAGCGCTGAGCCGGCTGCGCAATCCCCACATCGTCTCCTTCTACGAGATCCTCGATCTGAAAGGCTCCTACGTGGCCGCGATCATGGATCTGATCTCGGGGCTAACCCTGGAAGAGCTGGTCCATCGCCAGGGACCGCTCAGCGTGCAGCGCTCCTGCGCGCTGCTGCGCCAGATCGCCAATGGCCTCTACGAGGCTCACCAGGCCGGGATGATCCACCGCGACCTCAAACCCGAAAACATGATGGTCGAACGCCTGCCGGCCGGCGACGACTTCATGCATATTCTGGATTTCGGCATCGTGCGTCTGACCGACGACTCCGGGGTCAGCATGACGCACGGGTTCATCGGTACGCCCCTCTACGCCAGCCCCGAGCAGGCCATGGCCAAGGCCGTCGATCAGCGCAGCGATATCTACAGCCTGGGCGCGATCCTCTTCTTTATGCTCACGGGCCAACCGCCCTTTGTGTCCAACAACGTCTACAGCGTGCTTCGGATGCACGTGCGCCAGAAGCCCCCGCGCTTGAACGAGGCGCTCCCCGAGCGCCTCTTCCCCGAGGAGCTGGAACGCCTGGTGGCACGTATGCTGGCCAAGGAGCCCTCCGAGCGACCGGAAGATCTCTCGGAGGTGATCGCCGAGCTCGACACCTTCGCCAACGCGCAGCTCTCCTCCGAGGTTACGTCCTCCGCGCTGCAACCGGCCTCCCGCCACGCGACGCCTCTCTACGGAGGCCTGAGCGCCCCGGCGCCATCGGCGCCCACAAGCTCCGAGGCCGCGGCAACCTCTGATGCCTCCCAGGCCCATCTGCAGGGCTTCGGACGCCAGGATCACACCAGCGCCACGACCATTCAGGCCTTCGCCCGGCGAGAGCCCGTCCAGACGCCGGTGTTCTCCCGTACGGCCACTCCGCACCACTCCGACGCCCTCCAGGCGATCCCGGCCCAGGTGCGCTACGCCCGCGAGCCCCAAAAGGAGAGCGCGGAGCCGGGGTTGCCCGCCGGCGCCCTGCACCGGCTACGGGTTGGGCCCACCGAAGTCATCGCCGGCGCGACCAGCTCCGGTGCCTTTGTGCTCTTGGAGGAGGGGCCCTACGACGTGCTCTACGTCGGGGAAGACCACCGCGAGGCTCGCCCCCTGACCGTGGCCACAACCTCATCGGTCGGCGCACTGGCGCTGAGCCGTGAGGCGGTGTTTGCCGGCCACCGTGATGGCTCGATCACCCGCACCTCGCTGGAGACGGGGCGCACGCGTACGCTTTTTCAAGACGTGCGCCGCGCGTCGATCTCCGCGCTGGCCGTGCATCCCGAAGAAAAGAGCGTGATCGCCGGGTCGACCTCCGGGCGGGTGTACCTCCACCAGCCCGGGCGTGCCAGCGCCAGCGAGTGGACGCGCATCGGCAACGGTGAGGCCGTGAGCAGCGTCACGATGGGCGCCCACGGCGGGAGCGCCGCCATCAGCCGGCGTGATCACAGCGTCGAAGTCATCATGCTGAGCTCCCCGCGCAGCCCCATCGCCCGACTGCAGACCGAGGCGCCGGTGCTCACCATGGCGCTCTCCCCGGATAACTACCTGCTGGCCGCCGCGCTGGCCAACCACACCCTGGCGCTTTTCCAGATCCCGACCGGGCATCGAGTCATGAGCCTTCCCACGCGTCACCTTGACGTGCTGGCCCTGCTCTTCGCCAACGGCAGCACGCCCACGGCCATCTGCGCCGTAGATCAGTGTGTGGAGAGCCTGAGCTTTGAGCAGGTCAGCGCCGCGGCGCGCGCGTAGCGCTGATCCGCACGCTCCCCAAGGCCTCACTCACTTCGCAGCATCACCCCACCCCAGCCAGCGTACGCGCCGGGAGCGCAGGATGCCGCTCTCGGCCAGATCAAAGAGCTCCTCCAGGCGCGCAAAGAGCGCGCTGTTATCACGGGGCTCATAGCTCTGAAGCGCCTGGCGATAGCGCGGCAGCTCGTCGACGAAATCAACCAGGTCGTTGGGCCCCAGGCTTCGGCTGTAGGTGCCGTAGCCCAGCTCATGAAGATAGCGCGCGTTGAGCAGCTGCTCGAACTGCCCGCCCACCGGCGTGGCTAGAAAGGGTTTTCGCAGATGCAGCGCCTCGCCCATCAGCGTAAAGCCCGCCGACGCGATCACCCCGGCGGCGCTCGCCAGGTCCTCGACAAATTGCGTCTCGCTGAAGGGCCGAAATACCAGGTTCCCCTGGCGCTGATCCTCCTGAATCTCTCGCCGCAACCCGTAGATGTAGACCGGACGCTGCAACCCGGCGAGCAGCCGGGGCAAGTCCGAAAAAGTCGGCGAGGTCTGGTAAACCAGCAGGTGCTCCCCGTGGGTGGGGGTGGCGTTGAGGATCTCGGGGCGCAGGATCGGCGGCACCAGCGAGGTGCGCTTCTTGCGCACCGGCGGCTCACAGAAACTCGTGATCACGTAATGCGCCGCCCGAGGGCATTTGGCTTTGACGATGGACTTTGCCAGCAGGAATTCATCCATCTCCTGGCCGATGATGGCATCGTCATGCCAGCAGCGGTTGATGAGCTGAATATTATCGATGCAGATCAGCGGGATGCGGTGGACCTTAGCAAAGAGCCAGCTCCAGGTTTCGAAATCGCTGATGACCACATCGGGCGAAAACCTGCCGACCATCTCGAAGTAGCGCCGTACATTGGAGGGCCACCCCTCCAGCGCACCCCGCAGGTTATCGGTGGCCGTGGCCAGCCGACGCACCTGGTTATGCTCCATCGCCATGGTCAGCCCCCAGATCTGATCGACCCGGGGCACCCGAGACTTCAGATACGCATGGGCGCGCCCCGAGGCCACCACCTGCACCTGGTGCCCCTGGTCCAACAGCCACTTGAGCACCACCGCGCTGCGAATGGCATGTCCCATGCCTTCGCCCACCACACCATACAAAATCTTCATCACCACTCCGGGGCCGGAATCACTGCGACTGGCTGCTCGCCGGTTGTACCTGCGCCTGGGCCCGCACGACAAGCCAACGCGCCACCGCACAGGGGGTGTCAAGGGCGCCTTACTTGCGCGGCGGGAGAGCCCGCACACGCCTTGCTCGATAGGCCTCTGAACAGTATTGTGTCGGGGTTAAGCGATGATGTGGCGGCGCTCGGTGGCGCCCACCCTTTCGCCCTGGCCCGGCTTACACGGCTGACGCGTTATGTGCGCCTCCCCCCGCTGCTCATCGGCCGCTCGCTCCTGGAGTGGCACCTGCCGAAAGATACAAGACGTTATTACCGCGCCACGCGCCAGGGCCCGCCCGGGGCCCCCTGATAAGCGCGCTGCCGTCAACCGGGGTCACACACCGTGCCGATCAAACTGCGATACGCTGGAAACACCCACGTCGGGATGAAACGGGGCCATAACGAGGACAACCTGCGTCTGGTCCCCGAAGAAAATCTCTACATCGTTGCCGACGGCATGGGCGGTCACGCCAGTGGCGAGGTCGCCTCGCAGCTGGCCGTCGACACCATCGCCGAATTTTTCATTGAGACCAGCAAAGACGAAGATCTGACCTGGCCCTACAAAATGGAAAAGGGGCGCAGCTACGAAGAAAACCGCCTGGGCGCGAGCATCAAGCTGGCCAACCTGCGCATCTTCGAGACGGCCAAAAATGACCCGAGCAAACACCACGGCATGGGCACTACGGTGGTGGCGCTGTGCATCTGCGGCGACTCCATCTATGTGGGCCATGTTGGCGACAGCCGGGTCTACCGGTTGCGCGGCGAAGAGCTGCATCAGGTCACCGAAGACCACTCGCTGCTCAACGATTACATCAAGATGAAAGATCTCACCGAAGAAGAGATCGAAAACTTCCCGCATAAAAACGTCATCGTGCGGGCGCTGGGCATGAAAGAGACCGTGCAGGTCGACGTGGCCCGCGAAGAGCCCCGGCATAAAGACCTCTACCTTTTGTGCAGCGATGGTCTCAACGGCATGATCAACGACGCGACTATCCGCGCGATCATGCTGGAGAATCGCGACAACCTGGAGGTCTGCATCGATAAGCTCATCGAAGCGGCCAACAACAACGGCGGCACCGACAACACCACCTGCGTGATGGTCGAAATTTTTAAAGAATAACCCCTTTTGAACCCGGGCCAGGCCATGACTGAGGATCTCGAGGAGCGCAGTGACCCGAGCTTCGGCGCCCCACGGGTGGTGATCGTGACCGGACTGAGCGGTTCGGGTAAGTCCACGGCCATCCGCGCGCTCGAAGATCTGGGGTATTTCTGCATCGACAACCTGCCGGTTCCGCTGCTCCCCAAGGTGCTGGAGCTGGCGCAGTCCGGCCCCTCTCGCCAGGAGTGGCGCCGGCTGGCCTTTGTGGTCGACACCCGCGATCACGTGCATCTGGACCAGGCCAATGCCACCATCAAGCAGCTGCGCGATGAGGGCATCGACGTGCAGGTGGCCTTTCTGGAGGCCGCCGACGAGGTGCTCGTGCGCCGCTTCAGCGAGACCCGGCGGCGCCATCCGGTGGCCGAGGCCCGCAGCGTGCCCGAGGGCATCGCGCTGGAGCGGCGCTTTCTCGACGATCTGCGCGCACGCGCCGATGTGGTCATCGACACCTCCAGCCATACCGTACACACCCTTAAGGCGCTGATTCAGAAGCGTTTTAGCTCCGATGCCCCGCCGCCCTTTACGATCTCGGTGCTGAGCTTTGGGTTTAAGTACGGGCTGCCCATCGAGTGCGATCTGGTCTTTGATCTGCGCTTTCTGCCCAATCCCTACTTCGTCGAAGAGCTGCGCCCGAAGACCGGCCTGGATGCCGACGTGCAGCATTACGTGCTGGGGTTGAGCGAGGCCTCGACCTTTCTGGGCCTCTTTCAGCAGATGGCCGAGTTCACCCTGCCGATGTACGAGCGTGAGGGTAAGAGTTACCTGACGATCGGCATCGGGTGCACCGGCGGCCAGCACCGCTCGGTGGCCATCGCCGAGACGATCGCCCGGCGTCTGACCCACCGGGGCTGGAATGTTTCCACGCGCCATCGAGATTTAGAGCGCAAGTCGCGCTGAGAGGCCGCCCGTCCGGGCCCGACTTTCCGGCCTCCCTCCCCCACCGAACCCACCGAGTCCGACATGTTCTCAGGAAAAGCCGGTCTGCGCGCCCTGCTCCTGCTTCTGGCGCTCGCCACGCTGGCCCTGATGCTCTACTTCGGGCCGGAGCGTGCCCCGGCCCCCGAGGTCCCCGACACGCTCTCGGCCGAGGAAGCCCTGGCCGCCGCGGACGCCTTTTACAAGAGCCGCCCCATCTACGAGCGCCCCCACCCTTACACCCCGATTCCGGAGGGCCTGCCGGATCTGCGCGCCGAGACCTGCGGAGCCTGCCACGCCGAGATCTACCGGGAGTGGCAGGTCTCCACCCACCGGCGAGCCTGGCTTGATGATGTCCAGTTCATGGAGGAGCTCTCCAAGTCACGTGGCGAGCATAATCCTCCGGATGCCGAGCCCCACGATGTGAGCTGGCTCTGCGTCAACTGCCATACGCCCCTGGTCAATCAGCTCGAGAAGCTGGTGGTGGGACTGGAGAACGACGACATCTCCAAGCCGATCTACGTGGAAAACCCGGTCTTTGATCCCGAACTCCAGCTCGACGCGATCACCTGCGCCACCTGCCACGTGCGCGACGGGGTGGTGCTGGGGCCCCGCGGCGACTCCCCGGCCGCGCCGCACCCGGTGGCCAAAGGCGATCACCTGATGAGCGAAGAGAACTGCGTGCGCTGCCACCAGGCCGAAGCGCTCTTCCCAGAGCAGACCCTGGGCTGCTTCTTCACCACCGGCCAGGAGTGGGAGGGCAGCGCGTTCGCCGACCAGGGGCAGCACTGCCAGGACTGCCACATGCCCCAGACCGAGCGCCAGATCGTGCGCGGCTACGACGTGCCCAAGCGCACCACGCGCCATCACTGGTTCGGGGGCTCGCTCATCCCCAAGAAGCCCGACTACGAGGAAGAGATCGCGCCGCTGCGCCAGATCTTTGGCTCCGGCGCCACCCTGGAGCTGCTCCCGGCCCAGGCGCCGGCCTGCTCCGAGGGTCCCTGCCCCCGGGCCCGGGTGGTGATCACCAACAGCCAGGCCGGCCACCGCTTTCCCACCGGCGATCCGGAGCGTCACGCCGATGTGGTCGCCCGGGTCTTCGATGCCCGGGGCCAGGAGCTGGCGCGCCAAGAGATGCGCATCGGCGCCATCTTCGAGTGGTGGCCCGAGATCAAGATCAAGAGCGACAACCGCCTGATGCCCGGCCAATCACATGAGATGGCCCTGAGCTGGCCGGCGCAGGACGAGGCAGTGCGCGTGGAACTGCGGGCCGACAAGTACCGCATGCATCAGGAGGCCTACGACTACCACGAGCTCGAAGGCAAGGTAGAGCGCGGGCGCACCTTCCATAGCTCCACCTGGGAGGTGAGCCCCGAGGGCCAGGTACGCCTGGAGGTGGTCGAAGACGACCGGGGCCGCCGTCACACGCTCGCCCCTGCCTCGGAGCCCGCCGTCCCGTCGCCGGCGCCGGCGGAGTGATTAGGTTTAACCGGGTCCGCTCTCTGGCCCGGTCTGCGTGGCTTCATCGATGGCGAGCTCAAGCGAGGCTCTCATGCGTCAGCCCCACCTAGCGACTCTGCCCCGCTCCTCGGAGGCCTTTGAGGCCTTCTTTGAATGGGCCCCCTGGCCCATGCATCTGGTCGACGCCTCGGGGCGCCCCGGGCTCTGTAACCCGGCCCTGGTGCAGCTGCTCGGACTGAAGAGCGAATCGCCCAAGGCCGAGGAGCTCTTCACCCCGGAGAGCGCCCGCAGCCTGGAGAAGGCCACCGGCGTCCCCACCAGCGAGCAGCGGGACTTTATCGATTGCCAGCTGACCTACCTGCATGCCTCGGGCGTCCCGCTCAAGGCCACCCGGCTGCGCCTGGTCCAGCTGCCCGAAAGCGAGGACGAGCCCCGGCGCTTTGTGGCCATGCTCAGCGAGCTCAGCCCCCCTCAGCCTCTGACCCGAGCGGCACTGCAGAGCCGGCTGGCCGGGGCGATCGCGCACGACTTCAACAACGTGTTCACGGTGGCGGCGAGCTACGTGGATCTGGTGCGTCATCAGGTTGAGGATGAGCAGCAGGAACAGCATCTGGAGCGGGCGCTCAAGGCCTGCCGACGGGGCATCGCGCTGGTGGATAACCTCCAGCTGTTGACCTCGCTGGAGGGGCTGCCGGCCACCGAGACCGAACTCACCGAACTGATCGAAGGTCAGAAGCGCACGCTCAACCAGGCGCTGGCCCCGGGCCCACGGGTGCACCTGGATCTGGAGGAGGATCTGCCGGTGCTGCGCGCCCATCCCTCACGGGTCGGGCAGCTGGTGGTCGACCTGGTAGCCAATGCCCTGCTGCGCTGGCCCCAGGCCAGCCGCCTGGAGATCAGCGCGCGCCGCGCGCGCGCGGAACATCCCGGCGTGGAGCTGCGCATCTGCGGGCCCGATGACCCCAACGCCGCCTACGAGGGCCCCTTCTGGCCGATGCTGCTGGGGAGCGTGGAGCACCAGGGGCGCGTGTGCCGGGTGCCCGACGTGATCGGAGAGTTTTTTGTGGACGTGACCACCGATCAACACGCGATCGTGGCCTTCCTGCCGACTCCAGCGCTGCACTGAGTTCGGCCCGGCGGTGCCCAGGGGCCGGACCACCAGGGGGCACCACTCTCTGCGGGGGAGCGCCCCTGTTCTTTGAGGCGGGGCCCTCGGGCAGCGCCGCTCCCGGCAACGCCGGCGATCCTGCGGGTTCGGTGGTGGCGCTCGGGGCCATCCTGGGGCATCCTCCGCAGCGCCTGAAGCCGGCCTCCCCCCCGGGGCCTGCCCGGGCAGCCGCCGCGGCCATCCCCTCTTTTGAGAGCCCCTTCCAGCCCCCCGAGTGAACCATGCGCTACTACCCCCGCGTTGATCTGACCCAGGCCATCGAGAACGTGCTCCGCGCCGGCCACCCCTGGATCTTCGAGGACGCCGTGCGCCATCAGGCTGGCGAGCCGGGCGATGCGGTCGATGTCTACGATCGCCACGGAGAGTGGCTGGGGCGTGGCATCCTCGACCCCACCTCCCCGATCCGCGTGCGTCTGTGGACCCGCAACCCCGAGGTGGAACTCGATCACCGCCTGCTCGACCGTCGCATCCGCCAGGCATTTAAGCGCCGCCCCTTCCCGACTCATGACACCACGGGGTTTCGCCTGCTCAATGGCGAGGGCGATCGGGTGCCCGGGCTGGTCTGCGATGTCTACGGTGATGTGGCGGTGTTGCGCCCCGACGGGCTGGCCGCCGAGCGCTGGCTGAAACCGGCGCGCCAGACCATCAGCCGCCTCCTGCCGATCAAGCACTGGGCCATCAAACGCTCCAACCTCCACCGCGGCACCCTGCCGGCCGCCGAGTGGTGGGAGAGCGAGGAGCCCCCCGCCGAGACGACCTTTGCCGAGGGGGGACTCACCTACGTGGTCGACCCCCTCCAGGGTCAGAAGACCGGCTTTTTTCTGGATCAACGCGCCAACCGCGCCCGTCTGGCCGAGGTCTGCGTGGGGCGCCGACTGCTGAACCTCTTTGGCTACACCGGGGCCTTCTCGCTGGCAGCGGCCGCCCGCGGCGCCGCCCGCACCACCACCGTCGATCTGGCGGCGCCGGCCATCGCCGACGCTCGCCGCAACTTTGAGCGCAACCACATCCCGGCCTCGGCCCACGGCTTTGAGGCCTGCGATGCCTTTGAATATCTGGAGCAGTTTGAACCGGAGCGGGCCCCCTTTGAGGTGGCGGTCTGCGACCCGCCCAGCTTCGCCCACCGCCACAGCGACGTGCCCCGGGCCACCGAGGCCTACACGCGCATCTTCCAGAAACTCATCGAGGTGATGCCCACCGGCTCCACCCTGGCGCTGGCCTCGTGCAGCAGCCACATCGATCGGGCGCGCTTTCTGGAGATCGTCACCCGGGCCAGCGAGCGCGCCCGGGCCGAACTGGTGGTCCTGGGCACCTGGGGCGCCGATGTGGATCACCCCACGTTGCCGGCCTTTCCCGAAGGCGACTACCTTCAGTTCACGTTGGGCACGCTCTGCCGCGATTAAAGGTTTGCCCGGCCCACAGAGCGCCGCGCGGAGCCTTGTCAGCGGTGGCAAGCTGCCCCATGCTTAAGCCCATTCAAATCATGGCGAGCCCGCCAGACGCAGCGCCCCGTTTCTCCGGGGCACGCGCAGGAGGAGTGAGGTGTCAGACGACTCGATCAAAGACGAAGCGCCCGGCCGGGAGACCAGCGCCGGGGGCGACTGGCTCGACGGACTGATGAGCCTGGTGGAGCGCGCGCCCCGGGTCGGCCAGCGCGCGCTGGTGTGGTTGCCGGCGATCCTGGCCGGTCAGCGCGCCGGGCGTCAGAGCCTGCGGGCGCTGCGTCAGCTCAGCACCCAGGCGATGCACGAAGAGGAGTGGCGCTGGCCCGATGCCCCCCTGGCCGAGCTGATCGGTGCGCTCGGCGAGGTGATCGAGGCGCTGCCCTCGGCCCGCGAGGCGCTGCCGACGATGGAGGAACTCAGCGAGCTGACCACCGAACTGGCCGCCGATCCGCGGGCGCGGGCCCTGGGCCAGGAGGCGCTGGAACGCCTGGAGGCGCTCACCACCCGCGCACTTGCCAGCCTGGTGGACCTGGCCTTCTTCGCCACCGACAAACCCCGCAGCGAAGCGTTCATTGCCCGCCTCACCGACATCTTTCAGGAGCTGGAGCGCGCCGCCGACCACCTGATCACCGCGAGCATTCGCGGCGCCAGCGAGCGCGCCGCCACCGCGGCACAGGGGAGCGCTGACCGACCCCAGGCCGCCACTCCCCGGGAGCATCCTCCGACCGAGCCCACCGACGAGGAACCATGAGCGTCCACCCCGCGTCTCCTCTCCCCCCGGCCCTGCGGCGCGATCTGGAGGCCATTGTGGGCCGCCCCTGGGTGCGCACCGCCCTGCCGGACCGCCTGGCCTACGACAACGACTGCTGGCCCCGGGGTATCATTTTAACCCGGGGGCGCCGGCTGGGGGTGCACCAGCCCTCGGCGGTGGTGCAGCCGAAAGACGAGGCCGAAATCGTGGAGCTGGTGGCCTGGGCCCGCGCCACCGGCACCCCGATCATCCCCTTTGGCGCGGGCAGCGGGGTGTGCGGGGGCACGGTGGCGCTGGATGAGCACGCGATCGTGGTCGATCTCAAACGCCTGGACGCGCTCCTGGAAGCCGATCCGCAGACCCTGCTGATGCGGGCGCAACCCGGGCTTATCGGCATGAATATGGAGCGGGAACTCAACGCCCGGGGCCTGACCCTGGGTCACTTCCCCTCCTCGCTCTACTGCTCCAGCGTGGGCGGGTATCTGGCGGCGCGCTCCGCCGGACAGTGCTCCAGCCTCTATGGCAAGATCGAAGATATGGTCGTGTCGATGCGCGTGGTCGATGGCCGCGCCCGACTCATCGACACCGCGGCCAGCCCCACGCATCCCTGGCTGGAAGAGGGCCTGGCCGCCCAGGACCACCCGGCCCAGATCACCGAACTGATGGTCGGCAGCGAGGGAACCCTGGGGCTGATCACCGAGGCCACCCTGCGCCTGCAGCCTCGCCCCACTCGTCAGCTCTACCGGGGGTTTGAGTTCCCCTCGCTCAAGCTCGCACTCGATGCGGTACGCGAGATGATGCAGCAGGGGTTGAGGCCGGCGGTGGTGCGAGTCTACGACGAGTTCGACAGCCTGATCTCAGGCAGCCGCCGGCGCCGGGGCCGCAGCTCCGGCCTCTCGCCACGGGGCGACGCGCACGCGCCCTCCCCGGGCGCCCTGCTGCGGGGCCTGGGGAAGCTCGCCAGCAAGAAGGCCCGGGAGCTGGGCCTGGCCGCCCCGGTGGAACGCCTGGTCGACCGGGCCCAGCGCGAGCTCCTGGGACGGGCGGTAGGCCAACCCCTGCTCATCAACCGGGTCGCCGAGAGCCTGCCGGCCGGCTGCCTGCTGATCGTGGGCTTCGAGGGCCAGAACGCCCTCATCGACGAGGAGGCCGCCTACGCCCGGAGCCTGCTGGAGCGCTACGGAGTGGACCTGGGCGAGGCACCGGGGCGCCACTGGCTGCAGAACCGTTTTTCGGTGAGCTACAAACAGTCCCCGATGTTCGACGCCGGCACCTTTGTCGACACCATGGAAGTCTCCACCACCTGGGAGAACGTGCTCCCCCTCTACCAGGCGGTACGCCGGGCCGTGGAGCACGAGGTCTTTATCATGGCGCATTTCAGCCACGTCTACGCCGAGGGCTGCTCGATCTACTTTACCTTTGCGGGCTTCGGCGCCGATCTCGACGACACCCTGGCCACCTACGAGCGCACCTGGGAGCAGGGGCTGGAGGCAGTGGCCGCCCAGGGAGGCTCGATCGCCCACCACCACGGGGTGGGCTACTCCAAGGCCGCGTTCACCAGGCACGACCACCCGGGCGGCCCGGCGCTCTTTGCCGACCTAAAAGCGCGCTTTGATCCCGATGGCATTCTCAACCCCTCCAAGGTCTACCGATGATGGAGCCCTCCGGCAGAGAGCACGAGAGCCCGCTTTCGGCCCCTCGCCAGCACTTCTATCAGGCGCGCGCGCTGACCGAGCCGCTCGAAGAACGCATCCCGGCCACCCGCGGTGAGCTGGCCGCGATGGTTGATGAGCTGCACGCCCGCGGCCGCCCGGCCCTGGTGGTGGGCGACGGGCAGCACCTGCGCCACGATCTCGGCGGGGCGGTCGCGCTGCGCACCGAGCGTCTGGATCAACTTCTGAACCTCTCGCGCGAAAACGGTCTGGTGTCGGCCCAGGCGGGCATCCGTTGGCGCGATCTTCAGGATGCGGTCGAGGCCGAGGGCCTGACCCTGAGCCACTACGCACTGATGCCCTCCACCGCCACCCTGGGGGGCCTGCTGGCTCGCTTTCGCCCCGGGCCCAAGACCCTGGGTCAGGGCGCGATACGCGATGGCTGCGTGGCGCTCGCTGCCCGCGGAGCCCCCGGGCGAAGCTACGACTACCTGGTGGCCCCGCGCAAAGCCTCCGGCCCCGATCTGCGCTACCTTTTTATCGGCGGCGAGGGCCACCACGGAGTAATTACCGAGGCTACCCTGGTGGCGCGCCGCCAGCTCGACGCCGAGCTGCTGATCTTTGAGGGGCTCCCCCTCTCCGAGGCCCTGACGCTGCTGGATGCGATCTACCGCGCTCAGATCCGCTGGCAGTGGGTCTACTACAGCGCCGGGGCAAAACGCCTGCAGCTGGCCCTGGGAGCTCCGGGCCAGCTTTTGCGCACACAGGTACGCTGGATCGAGGCTCACCTGAGAGCCCCCGACGCCCACCTCGATCTCGACGCGCTGCGCGCTCGCCGCCGCTGGCTCGAAGACCGCCACCCTGCTCGTCGCACCCACGCCCGGGCCCGGCAAGCCAGCGCCATCTGGTGCACCGCGGCGGCGCTACAGACGCCGCCGCTGGACCTGAGCACGCCGGACATCGACGAACTTACGCTGACCTCCTTTGCCCCCGATCGCGTGGAGCTGGTGGTCGAGCATGGCGCGCCGCTCGATGTGCCGATGCCCGGCGTGATCGCGCGCTGGCCGCTGTGCCAGACGCTCCCCCCTCGCTCCCGCGTTCCATTCGCCCCGGAGGCCGCTGATGCACGCCGATGATCCCTACTCGCCAGACGTGGCGAAGATGAGCGCCTACTGCACCTACTGCCCCAAGCTCTGCCGGTTCAGCTGCCCGACGGCCGCCGCCGAGTCGCGGGAGACGGTCACCCCCTGGGCGATGATGCGCCTGCTGGAGTTGACCGCCGATCGCAGCGTGGCGCTGACCCCGGAGGTCGCCGAGGCCTTTCATCACTGCACCGGATGCCGGCGCTGCCAGACCTTCTGCCGCCACACCAACGACGTGCCCCGCGCGCTGTGGCAGGCCCGAGAGCGCGCCGCGGCCGCCGATCTGATCCCGGCGGCCTACCGCCCCTTGCGCGAAGCCTTTGAGACTCAGGGGCGCCCCCGGGCCGCCGCCATCACCTGGCGCCCGGCTCCCGGGGTGTTTGACGCGGACTCCCCCGTGGGCTTCTGGCCCGACTGCGACACGCTGGCCCATCACCCCGAGCTCATCGATCGCGTCGGTCGACTCCTGGAGCGGGTGCTCGGCCAGAAGGTCCGCCTGGTGGCCGCCGGCCCCGACGCGCTACCGGTCTGCTGCGGATTTCCACTGGGGGCCACCGGCGATCGCCCGGGGCTGGATCGTCACCTCGCCAGGCGCTGGCCCGATCTGGAGGGGTTGGACACGCTCTACACCGACTGCCCGGCGCTGTCCGCCTGGGCCGAACCCACCAGCAGCTGGCCCGAGCTCGCGCACGACGAGCCCGAACGCCTGCGCCCTCACCACGTGATCGAGCTTTTGGCCCGACGCCTCCCCGAGCTGCCGCCGGAGGAGCCGCTGGATCTGAGCCAGCTCATGGTACACCCGAGCTGCATGATGACACGTCAGGCCCGGCTCCATGCCGATGTGCTGCGGGTCTTGCGGGCCGCGGGCCATGGCGAGCCGGTGGCGATGATCTTCGATCAGGAGGAGGCCGAGTGCTGCGGCGGGCAGGCCACCTACCGCGCCCTGGAGGCCGAGGCCGCCGAGCGTCAGGCCGCCCGGGTGGCCGAACGCCTCCACACCCACCCCGAAGCCACTCGCCTGGTGAGCACGGCGGCCACCTGCCAGTGCGCCATGAGCCAGGCCCGCCCGGAGCTCGACATCTGCACCCTGCTGGATCTCGTCTGCCAGGCCTACCGGCTCTGAGACCTCCCCTTTCCCCGATGCGCTGTGTGACTATAAGGGGCGCCCCCCCTGCTGCTGCTGAGAGTGCCATGACCGAGACCTCCACCCATCTTCGCACCTTTGTGATCGCCAATCCCGTGGCCGGGGCCGGCCAGGTCAAAGAGGACTGGCCGCTCTTAGAGCGCCTGCTTAGGGCCAACCTTCCCGAGGTCGACTTCGCGTTTACCGAAGGTCCGGCTCACGCCACCCTGCTGGCCCGAGAGGCGCTGCGCACCGGCTGGGAGATGGTGGTGGCGGTGGGCGGCGACGGCACGCTCAACGAGGTCGTCAACGGGTTCTACGAGCGCCCGGAACCCACCACCTGCTACGCGCTCGATGACGAGGGCTGGGTGCTGCGCCGCGACCTGAGCCTGCAGCCCATCAACCCCGATGCGGTGCTGGGGCTGGTCCCCATCGGCACCGGTGGCGACTTTCGGCGCTCGGTCGGGCTGATGGCCGGCGCCGCCGAGGCCATTGAGCGCCTGCGCGGCCGGGAAACCCGCGCGCTGGATCTGGGCCAGGTGGGCTTTCTCGATGCCCGGGGCAACCTGGCCACCCGCTACTTTGTGAACATCGCCAGCGGCGGCATCAGCGGGGTGGTCGATGCCATGGCCAACAGCACCTGGAAGGGGCTGGGCGGCAGAGCGAGCTTCGCGGTCGCGACGATGCGGGCCTTTGCGAAATGGAAGAATATTGAGGTGGAGGTGCGCCTGGACGACACCTCGGAGCTTCGCGACCGGGTGCTCAACCTCTCGGTGGCCAATGGCGAGTACTTTGGCGGGGGGATGTGGGTCGCGCCGGGCGCCGAACTCGACGATGGACGCCTGCAACTGATCATGATGGGCGATCTCAGCCGTCCGCAGGCCCTGCGTATGTTCACCGACATCTACAAGGGCAGCCACCTGGGCCACCGCAAGGTCAGCCGTCATCGCGCCCGCCAGGTGGCCGTGCGTCTGGTGGAACCCTCGGCGCTGGCGCTGGTGGACCTGGACGGGGAGCAGCCCGGGAAACTGCCGGCGACCTTTAACGTGCACCACCGCGCGTTGCAGTTTAAGGCCTAAAGAGCCCCGGCCAGGGGCACTGAGCGCTCAGTGTGCCAGCGCCGGCTCGGTGGCGGCGCTGGCCGCTGCGTTTCGCTCCTCCTCGGAGGCCCGCAGCAGGCGCAGCGCGTTGAAGATCACGATCAGGCTACCGCCCATATCGGCCACGATCGCCATCCAGAGCGTGGCCCAGCCGCCGAGCGCCAGCACCAAAAAGATCACCTTCAGCCCCAGCGCCACGGTGATGTTCTGCAGGATGATGCGCCGGGTCTTCTGTCCGATGATCATGGCCTCGGCCAGACGACTCAAATCATCGCCCATCAACGCGACATCAGCGCTCTCCAGCGCCACGTCGGTGCCGGCCGCGCCCATGGCCACGCCCACCGAGGCCGCCGCCAGCGCCGGCGCGTCGTTAACCCCGTCGCCGACCATCGCCACGTGGTCGCCCACCTGCGCTTTGAGTTCGTCGACCCGGGCGATCTTGTCGTGTGGCGTCTGTCGGGAGAAGACCAGCCCGGGGTCGAGCCCCAGGCGCCCGGCGAAGTGTGCGGCGGCCTCAGGACCATCGCCGGTGACCATGGCCAGATGGGTGACGCCGGCGCGTTTTAAGGCCTGAAGTGCAGCCGGGGCGCCGGCGCGCAGGCGATCTCCCAGGGCGACCAGCCCCAGCACGCGTTGATCTTCGGCCACGGCGATCAGCGTGTGTCCCACCGAGGCCAGGCGATCGTGTTCGGCGACCAGCGCCGCCGGCACGCTCATTCCCAGCTCCGAGAGCCAGGCCAGCTGCCCCACGCGCAACACCGGCGCCGGACCGGCGCCGGGGAGGCCGGCGGACTCAGCGACCAACGTGGCTTCGATGCCGGCCCCGACCACCGCGCGGGCATCGCTGACCGCGTCGACGATCTCCGCGAGTTCGAAACGCCCCATGGCCTCGGCCACGATCGCGCGACCGATGGGATGTTCGCTGGCAGATTCGGCGCGGGCCGCGGCCAGCAGCAGCGCGTCGGCGCTCACGTCCGCCAGGGGATGGAGCCCCTCGACGACGAGCCGCCCCTCGGTCAATGTCCCGGTTTTATCGAGCGCCAGCGCCCGGAGTTGACCGAGCATCTCCAGCCACTTGCCTCCCTTGACCAGGATGCCCCGACGCGCCGCACGCGCCAGGCCGGCGACGTTGGCAATCGGCGTGGAGATGACCAACGCGCAGGGGCAGGCGATCACCAGAAAGACCAGCGCGCGGTAGAACCAGAGTTCAAACGCCCCTCCGGTGAGCAGCGGCCCCAGCAGCGCCACGGCGGCCGCCAGCGCCACGACCGCCGGCGTGTAGATGCGCGCAAAGGTGTCGATGAACTGCTCGGCCGGCGAGGCCTGGGCGCGAGCCTCTTCGACCGCGTCGATGATGCGGGCCAGCGTGCTGGTGGCGGCGGGCTCGGTGCAGCGCATCCGCACTCGCCCGGCCTGGTTAACGGTGCCCGCGAAGAGCGTATCCCCGGCGATCTTTCGCACGTGGCGCGCCTCCCCGGTGATGGTCGATTCGTCGACTTCGGTCACGCCGCTTAAGAGTTCCCCATCGACCGGCACCCGGGCCCCGGGCAAAAGCTCGATCTCATCGCCGAGCACAACCTCGGCAAGTTCGACCTCGACAAAAGCCTCGCCACGGCGCACCCGGGCGGTGGGCGGTGCCAGCGCCATGAGTGAGCCGATGGCCTGGCGAGCCCGGGCCATGGAGCGCGCCTCCAGCCACTCGGCAAACCCGAAGAGCAGGATCACGGTGGACGCCTCAAACCACTCGCCAACCGCGGCCGCCCCCACCACGGCGATGGTCACCAGGAGGTTGATGTCGATGCGACGCTGGCGCAGGGCACGGAAGGCCTGACGATACACAAACACGCCGCCCACCACGATCGCCACGCTCAGCAGGATCGGCACCAGCACCGAGGTGATGCCGAACCCAAAGCGCACCACCGCCCCGGCCAGGGTGAGCAGCGCGCCGCTGAGCACCGTCCAGAAGCGCTGATCAAAGGCTGAATGCGAGACCTGGGCGCGGCGACCGAACTCGGGGCGCGGCGCGGCCTGAAGCCCCACCCGACTCAGCGCCGCCACGGTGGCTTCGTCGCGCGAACTTTGCCCGTCGTGGTAGACCGTGAGCGTGCCGGCGGGCACATTGATGCGCAGCTCGGCGACGCCGGGCGCACTGGCGAGCGCGTCTTCGATCAGACGCGCCTCACTCTGGCAGCAGAGCCCCTGCACGTCGAAAATGGTGCGCGCGGCGGCATCCGGCTCAGGACGCTCCTCGGAAGAGGGCGCCGCCTTTGACGTACGACAACCGTGGAGGTCGTGGTCATGATCGTGGTGCACGTGCCCCGGAGCGTGCCGATGCACCTTATCGCCGGCCGCCGGCTCCGCCGGCGAGCCACAGCAGGACTCGGGCGCTGGCGAGGGAGTCGAGCATCCCTGGTCGGCACCGCAGGTTGAGCTCGGAGGGGGGATCTGGGCCAAGGTAAGCTCCTGATGCAAAAGTCGATATGCGCGCGGCCCGGGCCGCTCACCGCCGCTCAACGTAGTCCGGCCGGCCCGCCACGTCACGCGCGCTCTCCCCAGAACCCGCCGAGCCCCGGCGCTATGCCTGCCCCGGCCCCTCTCGGGCCGGGAATGTGCCCCCCAAAGTCCAACGTTCTGTCACCGACGCCGGGTACGCCGGCGGTGATGCTCGGCCAGTGGTGCTGGCAAGCGGCGCGGCGGTTGGTATGTTTAGAACGACCTGAACGGCCAACTCGCCAGCGGCGCGAGGGTCACGATCTCATCTCAAGGAGCCTCCATGAGCACATCCAACTTCACCCCCTCGGCACGCGCGTTGCTGATCTTCGCGGTAGCCCTGGTGGTGGTGACCATGTTGGTGCCCTACGGCTACGTGGTGGCTTATCCGCTGCGCCTCTTCGGAACCTTTGTGCACGAGAGCGCGCACGCCCTGGCCACCGTGCTCACCGGCGGCTCGGTCAGCGGAATGCATGTAAATCTGGACACCAGCGGAGTGACGTTGAGCCGGGGTGGCTCGCGTTTCTTGATCAGCTCGGCGGGCTATCTGGGCACGGTGGCCGCCGGCGCCGCACTGCTGATCGCCGGCAAGCGCCAGGGCTGGGCCCGCAAGACCCTCATCGTGCTGGGCGTAAGCACCCTGGTGGCCACCGCACTCTTTGGCGGCTACGGAAGTTCGCTCCTCGCGGTGGGCGGGTTCGCTGCCGGCATGGGACTGTGGGCGCTGGGGCGTAAGATGGCCCGCGCCCAGAAATCAGCCGGCATCTGGTACGCTGGCGGCGCGGTGGTCACCGTGGCCGCGCTGGTCTACCTGGGGTTCTCCGGCGCGTTGTTGACCTGGTCGGTGGGTCTGCTCTCGGCGGCCGGACTGGTGGCCGTGGCCGTGTACGGCGCGCCCTGGCTGCGCCACGCGCTGGTCATCACCCTGGGCGTGCAGCTGACCTTTGACGGGCTGCACTCCATCCGAACTCTGATCGATCATACGATGGCCGCGCGCGGACACTCCGACGCGGTGAACATGGCCAACCTCACCGGCATCCCGGCCAGCGTCTGGGCGGTGTTGTGGGCGGTAGTCGGACTGGCCATCGTGGCCGGAGCCTTCGTCCTCTTCTGGCGCGAAAACAAGCGTGAGAGCTTTGAAAACTCGCTCTCCTGAGCCCCCCTCTTTTCTTTGATTCGTCTCGGAAGCCCGGAGTCGCACGACCATGAGTGACCTTAAAGACCGCCTGATGCGCACGATGCGCGCCAACCTCAACCACCTGCTCGATAACGTGCAGCAGTTTGAGGAGCGCGGGGGCTTTCGCTCGCTGCTCCACCCGGAGCCGGCCCCCGAGGCGTGGGAGAACATCGGCCAGAATCCCGGTGAGCGCCCGCAGCCTCAGCCCCCGGCACGCACCGACGGCCCGAAAACCCTGCGCGACTACTACGCCAACCTTGAGATCCCCTACGGCAGCGATCTGGCCACGACCCGCGCGGCCTACCGCAGCATGATGCGACGCTATCACCCGGATAACTTCGCCAACGATCCCGAGATGGAGTCCGTCGCGACCGACCTCTCCCAGGAGCTGGCGGTGGCCTACCAGGCGATCGAAAGTTACCTGCGGACGGGCCGCTACTAACCCCCCGCTCGTCAGGTCCTCGCCATACGCCTGGCCAGGACCGCGTTAGCGCTTGCCCTGCGCCAACTCGTGGCGCGCAAAGAGCTCGTCGATCAGCCTCTTGCTCTCGCCACTGAGCCTGGTAAACGCCACGCCCATCCCCATCTCCGGGCCGCTGCGTTCCACCCGCACCACCTCGCCCTCCCCCTCGACGGTCTCCAGATCGTCCAGGATCACCGAGAACTTCAGCGTCACGCGCGTCCCCAGCTCCAGCGGTTTCTTGGAGCGGATGAACACCCCGCCGTGCGAGATGCTGGTGACATACTCGGCGATGTAATCGTCGATGACCGCAAACTCCCGATTTACGGGCAGACGCTCGTGTTCGCGGCGATCCGGACTCAGGGCGCGCTGCGGGTAGTCAAAGAGTTCTGGGGAGCCAGCTCCACCGTCTCCGGGATCGCTCATCAGGGCACCTGCGGGCATCATAGGTGAGGAAATGCTACCTGAAATCTCAGACAGGCGCGTACCCTCAGGCTAACGCGTACGCCGAGGTTTGACGAGTCTAGAGCGCGCAGGCCAGCCCGAAGTCGAGCTGCATCTCCCGGAGATCTCTGGCGCGAAAGCGCGTGCGGCGCCCGGCCTGGGCGCGCTGCCGGGTGCGGCCGGCGGCCTGCGCGTCGTCGGCCACCCGGGCGTAGAGCTGGCGGGCAGCGCGACGACGGCCCTGAAGGTCCAGCGCCCAGGCCAGATAAAGCCCGACCTCCGCGCGGCGAGCCGGGCTCTGCAGCGCGTCGATCGCTCGCCGGAATGCCCCCTCGGCGCGTCGGGCGCGCCCGGCGCTCAACGCCACCAGCCCGGTCATCATGTGGTAGCGCGGCGCCGTGGGCTCCAGCGCCACCGCGTACTCCAGCGTGATCAGCAGGCGCTCGGGGTCTTCGCCCTCCAAATAGAGGCGGTAAGCGTTGCGATAATAGTCCGAAGCCCGCCCCGAGGCGCTCTCCTGCCAGTGAGGCCAGGCCTCAAAGGGCGCGATACGAGCATCAAAGCCTGCCGCCGGCTCACCGTGTTCGCCGCGCAGTCGCAAGGGCACAAACCAGCGCAGCGAGGTGGGGGCCCGGCCCGCCGCCACCCAGAGGCGGCCGGCGGCAGGCTCAAAGATCACCGACATCACCTCGGAGATGCGCACCTCGTCGGCGTTCGGCGCGCGGTGGAGCGAGCCTCCCAGGGCACGGGCCAGTGCCAGCCGGGGTTGCGGTGTCTCGGAGCGCCAGCCCGCCGCAAAGCTGCCAAGGTGGGCACGCCTTTTCTCGTCGGCGGCCATCAACGCCGGCAGGCGCTGTAGCTCCGCCGATGAAGCGCCGCCGTACTCAAAAAGCGCCCCGGATTCACCGAACTCCACGCCCACCCGCAGCGGACTGACCTCCACCCGCGCCACGCGCCCGCCGGCAGCCTCGGTGAGCACATACGTCCAGCTATGCACCGGGGGATGCTGCCGGAAGATGGCGACGGCCTCCTCGATCGTACGCGCCTCATTGAGCACCTGTAACGCAGCCGGTCCCAGCGGAACCCCCTTCCGGTCGCTTCGACTCGAAGGCCCCGGATGTGTGCTCAACGTCAACCCGGCGGCGTTCATCCCCACGGGCAACCCCACCAAAAAACCCAGCGAGCTGACCAGCGCGTAGCCAAAACCGCGCTCTGGATGCGTCACCACCACCCGGGCGGCGCGGTCCCAGCGCTCCACCGCGGCGTTCTCAAAACTCCAGGCGTGAAGCGGACCATGCGTATCGGTGGTTACCGCCAGCGCACTGGACCCCAGAAGTGGCGAACGCAGACGGGCCCGCAGACGAGCCTCCACCAGACGCCCCATCTGACCCGAGCGCGCCCAGGCCCATTGATCCCAGATCTGCTGGCTGGCCAGTGCCGCTTCCACGTCAAGCCCGGCCCCCTCGGCAAAAGCCGTGAGCAGCTGCAGGTAATCTGCCGGAAGTCGCTCTCGTAGCTGACGGGCCACCAACCCCTGGCCCAAATACCTTCCGGCCGTCGCCAGAAGCCGGGAGCCGCTCTCAGAGCTGATGCGTTGCAGATAATCGTCGAAGGAGCGGTAGGCCCCCTCGCGAAGTTCCGGCGCCAGCCGCCGGCCCAGCTGGCGAGCGGCCGCTGCCAATGGCCCCGAAAGATTGGCCACATGCACATCCCCCAGCGGCGTGGTCACTCGCCCCAGTCCCCCGGCGCGCTCCGGGTAATACACACAGATCGGCGTGCTCGTCGCGCCTTCACGGGGAGGCGGCGCCAGCGGACGATCTTCGGAGGGCTTTGAACTCATCGCTTCACCGCGGGCTTGCTCTTAGAGATGCGTCGCAACAGGCGTATCAAAGCCGCGCGAGCGCCACATCACCACGACCATCACCAGATTAAAGACAGTGGCCAGGAGCACCTGCATCGCCAGCACCGCTCCAGAATTCAGCGCCATCAGCGCGATGCCGCTGTAGATCACAAACATATGCGTGCCCAGCCCCATCCAACTGGCCAGGCGCATCACCGGACGGTGCCGGGCGCGGTAGCGCTCGATCGCAGCCGGGTCCTGGAGTTCGCCACGCTTCTCGGTGCTGCCACTGGCCAGACGCTCTTGCACCTGGAGATAGCCCAGGTAGACCCAGAGCAGAAAACGCTCCAGAAGCTGGCCACGCTCCCGGGCCTCGGCCAACTCCGCCCGTACCGCCCCCACCGTCTCGGTCCCCTCACCACCACCGGCCTGCGGCATGGTATGGGCCAGGTAAAGGTTCTTAAGCTTGTCGTAAATAATGCAGTGAATCCAGGTCGAGATCCCGGCCACCGCGGCCACACCAAACCAGGTGTTTCCGAAGAGATGCCGTATGCCAAAGCCCATCACCACGTAGGCCGGCAGGAGCACCAGCACATCGACAAATCCGTCGAGAATTCTGCCAACACGCGTCCCACCACCACGCGCCCGAGCCAGCTGTCCATCAGCGCAGTCCAGGATCACCGCACCAAACAAAAAGAATGCCGCCGCAACCCAGCCCAGCCCCCCGGCCCAGCCCTTGAAAAACGCCAGGTACAGCGCCACCGAACCGGTCCATCCGCAGAGCAGGCTCATCAGCGTCACGTGATTCGGACCGAGCCCGGTGGGAATGAGCGCCGCGGCCAGCGCCGCGGCCAGCGGCCGATGAAAATAGCGATCGATCGGCTCTTCCACATCCAGCGACTTAAAGGCGAGCGCCTGACTTAAACGCTCGCGGTACGTCGTCACGCTCATACCTCGCTCCAGCTCTGGTAGAGTTCGCGCGCCATCTGAAGATCTTCGGCGGTGTCGATCTCCGTCCAACTTCCCGGCTGGACCTCGCGCGCAAAGAACTTAATGCCCTCTGGAATCAGCTCGGCAAAGACGTCTTCGTAGTAGAGTCGCACCCGCTCCTCGTCATTGAGACTTGAGAGCCGCTCGATCAATGTGCTGAAGGCCGAGGGGCCGACTTTCTGCACCCCCAGCGACTCACCATGCGCGCTGGCAGGGTCGAGCCCCTTACTCAGGCCTTCAATCGCTTCGCGATGCCCCAGTCGGATCTTCATCTCCTCGTGCCCCAGCGTGTCGAAACGAATCATCGTCAACACGTTTTCGCGTTCATCCCGCAAGAGATCGGCCACCCAGGTGGTCTGGCGCAAAAGAATGTCACCGTCGCAGAGCAAGAAGGAGCGCCCTTTGAGTTCGCGCATCCCCACCAGGGTCGAGATCGCGTTATTCTCGGTGTCAAACGTGGGATTGGGGGCGAACGCCACATCAAGGCCGAGCGACCAGGATGCGACCGTCTCTACCATGCGCTCATGCAGGTAGCCGGTCACCAGCACCGCACGCTTGATCCCGACCTCTGCCAGCTGATCGAGCAGACGTTTAAGCAGCGCCTGCCCACCCACCTCGAGCAGGCATTTGGGGCGATCGGCGGTCAATGGACGGAGGCGGCTGCCGGTCCCGGCGACCAGCAAAATCGCCTCTTCTGGCGAATGGGGGGGGAGTTGTGCGGCCATCGGGGTATGCTCCGGCGGAGGGGGGAAAGGCGCGCCGAAGGTAGTCTTCGCAAAAATGCGTGTCAAACCACGCGAAGGCAGTTTGCCAATGGATAAGGGCCCCTCCAAAGGTGCTCGTGGAACGCATCCTGAGAGGGGCCCCGGCTCCCCCCAGGCCATCTGTACGGCAACTTATACGACAATCTGTTGGGCACCTGGCCCATATCAAGGCCTGAGTGCCGAGCCTGCTCGGTGTGAATGGAGTTCTGCCTGACTTAACCAACCAGGAGGACCTGGTCCCAGCCTCCCGCGGCCATCCTGGCCGCTCCTCACAAGCGCCAGCTCTCCTGCTATACCTTGCCGAACCGGGACTTCAGGCGACCGATGCATCACACGACGGCACTTCATCTCGGTGTTGCCGGGAGCCGGGAGAACCCCACTCCCGGCTCCTCACGCGTGTCTCTCTTCACGCGGGCAACACCGGCAGTGGCCACTGGCCACCACCCCCGCCCCCTCACTCCGGGGCGACACCCTTCGTCGCCATCAAAACTGATCTTCTTCGGTGGAGCCGCGCATGGCCACCGTTTGCGACTCGCCGCTGGTGATGGTGAGTTGCACCTCATCAAAATAGCCGGCCCCGACAAAAGCCTGATGGCGTACCGCGCTGTAATTCTGCAGACGGGCCAACTCAAACTCGTGCTCCTGAAGCTGTGAGTAGGCCTCCATGCCGCGCTCACGATAGTCGCGGGCCAGCTCGAACATCGCGGCGTTCAGAGAATGCCATCCCGAAAGCGTCACAAATTGAAGCGCATACCCCATCTCTCCAAGCTGCTCCTGGAAACTGGCGATGGTGGGCTCATCCAGATTTTGCCGCCAGTTAAAAGAGGGCGAACAGTTGTAGGCCAGCAGCTTATCGGGGAACTTCCTGTGCACCTCTTGGGCGAACTCTCGGGCCTCCCCCAGATCCGGCGTGGAGGTCTCACACCAGAGCATGTCTGCGTAGGGCGCGTAGGCCAGCGCACGTGCGATCGCAAACTCCAACCCGCCCCGAATGGTAAAGAACCCCTCGGAGCTGCGTCCCTTCTCGCTCTGAATAAAGGAGCGATCCTGAGGATCGATATCACTGGTGAGCAGATTGGCCGAATGCGCATCGGTACGAGCTACCAGCACCGTCGGCACCCCCATCACATCCGAGGCCAGGCGAGCGGCGATGAGTTTGTGCACAAACTCGCTGGTGGGGACCAGGACCTTACCCCCCATATGACCGCACTTCTTGGCCGACGAGAGTTGATCTTCGAAGTGCACTCCGGCCGCCCCGGCCTCGATCATGGCCTTCATCAGCTCAAAAGCGTTGAGATTGCCCCCGAAGCCCGCCTCGGCATCGGCCACGATCGGCGCAAACCAGTCCCGCGGCGTTTGCCCCTCAATATGCGAGACCTGATCGGCGCGTTGCAGTGCGCGGTTCACCCGTTCGACCAACGCAGGCACCGAGTCCACTGGATAAAGGCTCTGGTCCGGATAGACGCAGCCCGCGCTGTTGGCATCACCAGCAACCTGCCACCCGCTGATGTAAATGGCCTCCAGCCCGGCCTGCACCTGCTGGATGGCCTGATTGCCGGTGACCGCGCTCAGACAGCGCACAAAGGGGCGCTCATGAAAGAGTTCCCACAGCCTGGTAGCGCCGCGCTCGGCCAGGGTGTAGGCGATGGGCACACTGCCCCGAAGTTTAAAGACCTGCGAAGCTGTGTAGGGGCGCTGCACACCACGCCAGCGAGGGTCGTGCTCCCATTGCGCTTCCATCTCGGTCGAATTCTGAGGGGGATTCATATGCTGCTCCTGTTCAAATCCGGAATCGGGGGAGAACAGGCCGCCGAAGGCGGCTGCGCATCAAGCACAGCCGCGCCACGACGTCGCGGCCCTGGAAAAAGAGAGCTCTGCGAGCTCAACGACCTCAAGGCTTAAATCGCCTCATAGGCCACCAACGTGAAAAACTCCACGAAATCTTCGGACGTCGCCACTTCGTCAAAGATCTGACGGGCGCGCTCAAAGGGAAGTGCATCAAAACGTTCGGCTCCCATGACCTCACGAATCGCCAGGAGCTCCTCATCAACCAGGCGATCGTAGAGTTCGCGGTCGACGGAGCGACCATCTTCAAGGACCACATCGGGTCGGTGGAGCCATTGCCAGATCTGCGAACGACTGATCTCGGCGGTGGCGGCGTCTTCCATCAGGTTGTAGATCGCCACCGCGCCCAGGCCCTGGAGCCACCAGGCAATGTATTGAAGCCCCACGTTGATGTTGGTGCGCAGCCCTGCCTCGGTGACTTTGCCCTCGGGCACCCGAAAGTTAAGCAGCTCCTGTTCGGCGACCGCGCTGACCTCCCGGCGGCGTTCCTTTTGATGCGGCTTGCCTTTCATCACCGCTTCAAAGGGCTCACGGGCCACCTCCACCAGGTCCGGATGCGCCACCCAGGTGCCGTCGAAGCCGTCTGAGGCCTCGCGATCCTTATCACGACGTACCGCGGCCAGCGCTCGCTCGTTCGCCTCGGGATCACGGCGCGAGGGAATGAACGCGGCCATCCCACCGATGGCGTGAGCGCCTCGCTTATGGCAGATGTGCACCAGACGCTCGGCGTAGGCCTTCATAAAGGGCACCGTCATCGTGATCTGCGCCCGGTCCGGAAGTACCACGGTCTGGCGCGCCCGGAAGGTCTTGATCACGCTGAAGATATAATCCCAGCGGCCGGCATTCAGCCCCGCGCTATGCTCACGTAGCGCATAGAGAATCTCTTCCATCTCAAAGGCCGCGTGAATCGTCTCGACGAGCACCGTGGCCTTGATCGTGCCCTGCTCCAGCCCCAGGCGCTGTTGAGCCAGGGCAAAGACATCGTTCCACAACGCCGCTTCCCGATGGCTCTCCAGCTTGGGCAGGTAGAAATAAGGCCCGCTGCCCCGTCGCACCAACTCCTGCGCGTTGTGGAAGAAGTACATCCCGAAGTCGAAGAGGCTCGCCGAAATGGGCATGCCGCCGACCTGGATATGCTTCTCATTGAGATGCCATCCACGCGGACGCACCATCAACGTGGCCGGATTCTCACGAAGTTTGTACTCCTTGCCCCGCGCCTCGTCGCGAAAGTCGATCTGGCGGCGCACCGCATCAAAGAGGTTGTTCTGCCCCTCCACCACGTTGGCCCAGGTCGGGGAGGTGGCGTCTTCAAAGTCGGCCATGAAGCTGTCGGCGCCGGAATTGAGAGCGTTGATGATCATCTTGCGCTCCACCGGTCCGGTGATCTCGACCACGCGCCGCTGCATGTCCTGAGGCACCCGGGCCACCTGCCAGTCGCCCTGGCGAATGGCACGGGTGTCGGCCGGCGCCGCCGGGTTGGCGCCGGCGTCGATCGCCTCCTGACGGCGCTGTCGCTCGGCCAGAAGCTGGCGCCGACGCGGCTCAAACTCCCGATGCAACCCGGCCACAAACGCGAGCGCCTCCGCGCTTAAGATGCGTTCATAACCGGGGGCCACATCGCCCAGAATAGTGATCGCATCGGGGCTGCGATGCTCTTCGGTGGAAGGCTGCATAGTCAGAAGTCTCCTCGCTCGGCGGATGACATGGGCTCAAGGTACAGCGCGGTCCATCGCGGCGCAGAAGGTCCTCGCCTCACTCCGAGGCACAGGCCTGCGTACAGCGCCGTGACACCCCCTGCCTGGACTTCGTCGGTGTCGCGATGCCAGCAACTTTAAACACGTTTTTGCTCAGTCAACGATCCGCCCGGAGAATCTTTTGCGCGAAGGTTTGCGCCCGCGTCAGGTCTTGAGGATCGTTGATCCCCTGCCCGCTCACCCACCCCCGGGGCGCAGCCACCCGGGTGGCCCCCACCTCGTTTAAAAAGCGCCAGACCGAACGATGACCGGCCTCCAGCGCCTGCGCCAGGGGCTCGGCCAGCTCGCCGCGATACCAGCCAAAAAGCGGCTCCACGATCCCCTCGTGCTCAAAGACCACCGCCGGCCCCTGCCGCTGCTCCCACAAGAGCTCTACCCACCGGCCCCGGGCCCAGGCCGCGTCACAGCTCGTCACAAAAAACCAGCCGGCCTGCGCCTCATTCGCCGCGGTGGCGATGCCCCCCAGCGGTCCCTGCCCGGGCCAGCGATCCCCCAGGGTGGGCACCCCCAGGTCCTCAAACTGCCCCGCCCGCGCGCCCACCGCCGTCCAGCTCGTGATCGGTGGGCTCAGCCGCCCACAGACCCAGTTTATCAGCGCCACCCCGGGGGCGATCTCCGCCCGCGCCTTATCCTGTCCCAGGCGTCGGGCGAGCCCCCCGGCCAGCACGTAACCGCGGCACTCCCTCAAGGGCGATGCCAGTCGGCCACCGGACCGTAGAGCGGCTGGTCTCCTTTCTTGGCCTGACGGATCAGCCCGCCGAGCGTCTTCGAGGGCCAGTCGCGCTGAATGCGGTTGACCAGCCAGTCGGGCAAGAGCCCTTTCGGGTCGGTGTGGACCTCCACGATCATGCGCGTACGTTCCCCCTCCAACGCCTCAAACCGATAGTAGGTCGAGTAGGTCATCGCCCTCACGCAGCAGTCATTCTCCGGGCGGCGCGCATCATCCACCGATTCGATCGAGGCCACAAAGACCTGATTGGCCTGGTCCAGGCGCCCCTCGGTCTGCAGCACATAGTCGCGATCCTTGATCGGAAAGGGTAACCCGAAGCGGATCCAGTAGCGCTCGCTCAACTCCCCGCGCTCCAGCGTGCCGTGCTCATCGTAGCGATCGACCCAGTGGCGACGCTGGTTGCCGTCGGCAAACACCGTCAGGAGCTTCCCGATATGCACGTCGGCCACAATCTCCCCGCGAAACGCAAAGACCGACGAGCCCTCCACCTGCATGCGCGAAATCGCCACACCGTCCGACTCGCCCATCGGTTCCCACCGGCCATTCTGCTGGGCAAAAGCCGGTGCGCTGAACGCAAGCATCAGGATCAGCAACACCAGGGTTCGGCAATGACGCATGAAAACCTCCTTAGTCGGGTCGGGCACAGAGATGAGGGCCGCGCGGCGTTCACGCTAAACAGACCGCCTCGGCGACGTAGAACACGCTACAGGATCGCTCGATACTAACGTGATACGCCAGCGCCACAAGCCCTATTCAACCGGGCTAAGTGCGCGTATCTCTTGCCGCAGCGCGTCAAAACTCTCCGGACGCGATTGAAATTGCCCCCCGCATGCAATAGAGCTGTCTGGCCTCTTGGCCCCTGGTTTTACGATAGACGGATGACTTCGCGACGAGCGTGCTGCGCATGAATGATGTGTTTCTGGCCCCCCTTGATCTTCAGCCCCACGAACAGGGCTACTACCGCCACCCGACCGTCTCCGGCGATCGGGTGGTCTTTGTCAGTGAAGACGACCTCTGGGAAGTGCCCTTAAGTGGCGGATTTGCCCGCCGCCTGAGCGGCTCACGAGGTCAGGTCAGCAACCCGGCCTTCTCCCCCTGCGGGCAGTGGTTAGCCTACACCGCCACCGACGAAGGACGTCCCGAGGTGTACGTGATGCGCGCCCGCGGTGGTCCGGCCCGCAAGCTCACCTTCAACGGGGCGTCGCGGGCCTCGGTGGTAGGCTGGAGTCCGGACAGCGAGCGGGTCCTCTTCAGCTCCAACCTGCGCGAATCCTTCACCCGGCAGCTCGGCCTCTACGAGGTGCCTCGTCAGGGCGGTGCCACCCTGCGCCTGCCCCTGGGAGGAGCCCAGGGACTGAGCTTTGAGCCCTCGGGCCCCGGTCGCGTGCTGGCTCGCCACGCCGACGACCTGGCCCGCTGGAAACGCTACCGCGGCGGCACCGCCGGTGTGCTCTGGATCGATCGCCAGGGCGACGACCAGTGGGAACGTCTCCTGCCCGAGATCACAGCCGGCCTCTGCCGCCCCCTGTGGCGCGCGGGCCGCATCTACTTCATCAGCGACTACCAGGGCCACGGCAACCTCTACTCCTGCCTGCCCTCGGGAGACGATCTCCAGCGTCATACCGATCACCTGGGCCATTACGTGCGCTTCGCCTCGGCCGATCTCCAGACCATCGTGTACACGGTGGCCGGGGAGCTCTACCGCTTTGACCTGGCCACCGGTGAGGAGCATCGGATCGAGGTCGACTACGCCTCGCCACGCACCCACCTCAATCGCCGCTTTGTCGACGCCGAAGAGTTTCTCGACGACTTCTCGTTGCACCCGCGCGGCCACTCCCTGGCGCTGACCACCCGGGGCAAAGCCTTCAACATGGGCGCCTGGGAAGGGGCCGTGCGCCAGACCGGCCGCGAGCAGGGCGTGCGCTACCGCCTGGCGCGCTACCTCAACGACGGCGAACGCCTGCTGATGGTCAGCGACGAGGGCGGCGAAGAGCGCTTTGAGATTCACACCGCCGACGGCTCGCGCCCGGCGCAACCGGTGGACACCGGCGACTTCGCCATCGGGCGCCCCGTCGATCTGGTCATCTCTCCGGTGGCCGATGTGGCGCTCTTTGCCAACCACCGCCATCAACTCGTGCACTTAGACCTGGGCACCGGCGCCTGCCGCGTGATCGATCGCAGCGAATACGCGCGCATCCAGGGCATCAGCTTCAGCCCCGATGGTCGTTTCGCGGCCTACGGCTTCTTCACCCATTTCAGCACCGCTCAGATCAAGCTGGCCGAGCTGGAATCGGGCGCTCTGCACGAAATCACCCCTGGCGAGTTTCAGGATGTGCAGCCGGCCTTCGACCCGGCCGGGCGCTACCTCTATTTTTTGAGCTACCGCCACTTCGATCCGGTCTACGATCAGCTCTTCTTTGAGCTGAGTTTTCCGCGCGGCATGAAACCCTGCGTGGTCACCCTGCAGGCCGACGCCGACTCGCTCTTTTTGCAAAAACCTCGCCCCTTGAGCGGCGACGACGGCGACGACGATGAGGAGAGCGCCTCCGAGGATGCGACCGGCGACGAGACCCCGGAAACCGGCACCGCACAAGGCGATGGCGAGGATGCCTCGGCGAGCAGTGAGACAGCGGCGTCGGAAGCATCGACCACCGACGATGATGCTCCCAACGCCAGCGATGACGAGGGTCCCGAGCCCATCCGCATCGATCTGGAGGGCATCGCCAAGCGCGTGGAAGTCTTCCCGGTGCGCGATGGTAACTACGGCGACCTGGCAGCCACCGAAGAACGCGTCTTCTGGACGGTGTACCCGGTGCTGGGCGCCCTCTCCGGCGGCGACCAGGATGAGGCTCCCGGGGTGCTTCGCTACTTCGGCCTGAAGTCCCAGAAGCAAAAGACCTTCGCCCGTGGCGTCAGCACCTTTGAGATCGGCCCGGACCACAAGACGATCGCCCTGTGGGGTGAAGAAGGTCTTCAAGTCGTCAGCGCATCGGCGGAGAGCGCCGGCGACGAAGATGACGACGAGCCCTCCCGGGAGTCGGGCTACATTGACCTGGGCCGGCTCTCGGTTCAGGTCGACCCGCTGCAGGAATGGCACCAGATGCTGCGCGAGGCCTGGCGGCTGATGCGCGACCACTTCTGGCGCGAAGATATGGGCGGGGTTTCCTGGGATGAGATCTGGCAGCGCTACAGCGGACTGCTCCCCCGGGTCTCCAGCCGCAGCGAGTTCTCCGACCTGGTCTGGACGATGCAGGGCGAGCTGGGCACGAGCCACGCCTACGAGATCGGCGGTGACTATCCGCGACAGCCTCAGTACTCGCCGGGCTTTCTGGGCGCGTCGCTGCGCTGGGATCCGGACTGGCGCCTGAGCGAGGAGCCGGAGCGATTTGAGGGCGCCTACCGCATCGAACGCATCCTGCGCGGCGATACCTGGGATGCGGCGCACTCCTCGCCGCTGGCTCGCCCGGGGCTCAACATCAGTGAGGGCGATGTGGTGCTGGCGATCAACGCCCGCCCGGTCCATGCGCAGCAGAGCGTGGAAGAGCGCCTGGTCAATCAGGCCGGTCAGTACATTGAGCTGGTGGTAGCGGCGGGCGACGGTCAGAGCGCTCCGCGTCGGGTGACCACCCGGGCGCTGCGCAGCGAAGCCGAGCTGCGCTACCGCGAGTGGGTCAACCTCAACCGCACCCGGGTGCATGAGGCCACCGGCGGGCAGATAGGCTACGTGCATATCCCCGACATGGGACCGGCCGGCTACGCCGAATTCCACCGCCATTACCTCAGCGAAAATGGCCGCAAAGGCCTCATCGTCGACGTGCGCCACAACGGCGGCGGCCACGTCAGCCAGCTCATCCTGGAGAAGTTAGCGCGCCGGCAGGTGGGCTTCGACCTGCAGCGCTGGGGCAAGCCCATGGCCTACCCGGCCGAATCGGTGGCCGGCCCCCTGGTCGCACTGACCAACGAACATGCAGGCAGCGATGGCGACATCTTCAGCCACACCTTCAAGCTGATGAAGCTCGGCCCTCTCCTGGGGAAACGCACCTGGGGCGGGGTGGTGGGCATCTGGCCACGTCACGCCCTGGTCGATGGCAGCGTGACCACCCAGCCGGAGTTTTCGTTCTGGTTCGAAGATGTGGGCTTTGCCGTCGAAAACTGGGGAACCGAGCCCGATGTCGAGGTCGAACTGCCCCCGCAGGCCGATCTCAAAGGCGACGATCCGCAGCTCCAAAAAGCCATCGAAACCGCGCTGCACATGCTCGAAGCTGCCCCGGTCCAACTGCCGAATTTCGAGCCCTACCCCGATCTTCGGGCACCGACCACGCTGCCGCCGCGCGACAACACGAAGTAACGCGCGCCGGCGATCATCGGGGCGGCCAGCTCTGCTCAAACGTGTAGAGCGGGCCGTCCTGACCATGGCCGGGCCAACGGCTTAAGTCGCGATCCACGGTATGCAAGGCTTCGATCAGGCGACGGTTGAGCACCGCGTCAAACTCAAAGAGCGACCGCTCATCGGCATGCACCGCCCACACCACCTCCAGGGTATGCCCGGCACGCCGGGCAACCTCGGAGAGGCGGCCCCCCAGCTCGCGCAGCGCCGGGCTCGTTCCGGCAAACAACGCCACCAGATGCAGGGGCTTGCCAAAATACGCCTGAAAGGGCCCGTGCGCGTACTGCAGCGCCTCAAAAACCGGCGGCAGCGCTCGCCACAACCCCTCCATTAACTTCCAGCTGCCTCCTTGCAGAAGGGATACCATCTCATCGGCGCCGACCAGCGCGATGGGTTGTCCCAGCCAGTGCCCGGGAGAGAGTGGCGAGGGCGAAAGTTCGCGCTCCATCACCGCGGCGACCGTCTCGGGAACCTCGCGAAGCCCCACACCAAAGCGCGGCGCGCCCACCTTCTCAGCCAGCGCGTCGGCGAGCTGAAACGCGGTGAACGTGGCCACCGCGGGAGCCTGCACCCGGAGCAAGAGGCGGTCTTCGCGCACCGGCCCGATGGTCAGCACCCGCACTCTTCCCTCGCGGCAGGGTTTCGCCAGCCCGGGGCACCGCTCCACCAGCTCGTCGGCCTCCAGCCCGGTGATGATCAGCGCCTCTTCGGCGCGCGCGGCCACCTCCATGCCCAGGCGCGCGTTGGGGCAGAGCCCCTGGCTGAACACCACCACCGTGCTCGCTTCGACCGCCGGCGGCCCCAGCGCAAAGCGCGACAAAGGCACAAAGCGCGAGGCGATGCCCACCCGCGCGCGTACCAGGTGCGCCAGCACCCGGGCCGGCCCCTCCGAGAGCCCCACCCCGGTGGTGAGCACCTCGGAGGCCGGCACCGAGTTCAGGGGCCAGCCCGGCGGCCGACGGGCCTGCTCACGCAGAAGTTGCGGGATCTGGCGACAGCGCTCCGCGACCAGCTCCACCGACGCGATCAGGGGTTCGGGATGCACGCTCATGGCGACTCCTGCGCGGCGTCACGATCCGACTTCGCCGCCTCTTCCGGGTGGATTTTTCGCTCGCGCATCGCCTCCAGATAGCTCCAGAGGCTGGCGAGCTCGGCCGGGCTCAGATCTTCAAACGCCGGCATCTGGCTGTAGCGAAACGCCTGGGCGTTGCGAATAAAACGCAGGGTCTGCTCGCGCTCCCGATACTCGGTGATGTTCATGGGCAGATTCAGCTCCGGCCCCACTCGCCCGCCGCTGCGGTTGATGGCATGACACATCACGCAGCGCGTCTGAAAGAGTTCGTAGCCGGCCCAGGCCTCATGATCCTCGGCCAGGCCCAGCGGGGCGGTGACCTTTCGCGAAGCTTCCTGCGAGACGATCGTCACCCGACGCAGCTGCCAGGGCCGGGGATAGATACTGGTGTTGTCCTGATGATCATGAATCCAGATCAGATAGAGCGGCGCCGGATCGGCATCGGCCGGTCCAATAGGCTCCCAGTTCGGCGCGTACTCCACGTCCTCAAAGGCCACGTAGGCCCCGGGCTCGGTGAGGCGGGCCCCGGGAATGGGTGCGGCGTAGCCGTCGATGGACTCCAGCGTAAAGTCGTAGCGCGCCAGCTCTGCCGAGCTCATGGAGTAGGCCTCCATCAAGAGCGGCAAGAGCGGCACGGCCCGAAAGGTCTTGGTGGCCTCGAAGTACGGGTCCTCCACAGTGACCTGCTCGGCCGGTCCGCGGGGGATAGGCATGCGGGCAACCTCCTGCTCGTCGCGCGCAAAGATCAGCTCCGCCCCCTCGGCGCCCTCTGCGGCCCGCTCGGCGGGAGACTCACAGCTTAACACCATCAGGCCAGCCCCGAAGGCCACGACCCACGCCACGCGCTGCCACAGTCGCCTCATTGAAGCTCCTCCATCGAGGGCGCGCTCCAGACGACAAAAGGAACAAAGAGCGCGTAATACATCAGGTTGGGAATCACTCGGAGCAGGTGGCCGAACTCCATCCCCCAGAGAATCACCCCGTCGGCCGCCGCCCACAGCCCGTATTGCACCACCACAAACGCGCTGACTCGCCACAGCCAGCGGCGAACCGGCTCGCTTATCCCCGGCGCCCGCACCACCCGCCAGCGCCACACCGCCCCCACCACCGCCGCAGCCACCAGCTCATAACTCAGGTAGAGCCGACGCATCGACGCGGCAAAGAAGTCGCCACTGATGCTGATCACCCCGACGACCAGCGAGGCGATCAGCGTCCATCCCAGCGCCCCGATCCAGACCCGGGGCGGCCCCAGGCGCCGCGGATCAGCGGGCCGCCGGTAGTGCTCCAGCAGCAGAAACACCCGAAAATCCCCCAGCATCACAAAGAGCCAGGCCAGCCCGGGGTACACCGGGTGCTCGGCCCCGCCGAGCTGACTCCATCCGCCGGTGACCATCGCATCGGTCGCGGTGATCGCCAGCGCGGCGATCACAAACGCATAAAAAAAGCCCAGCCGACGCAGCACCACCCCCAGCACCAGGAGCACCGAGAACCAGGCCGCCCCCGGATGGTGAGCCGGATGAACATAGATTGCCTCCCAGATCGACACGTGCCCTCCCCCTTATCCCCGGCCGGCGGCGCCCCCGATTCGCTTCTTTACTGTCGGCATCGGGCAGAAGCGTAATCACCACCTCCGCGGCGAAAAGACGCGCCCGATTCCGGGCCGCCATCTTCTACCGGGGCGTTTGGAGGGGGACTCCGGGCGCTTACGTTTTCTTAATGTTCGGGAGCACTTAGACCCGGACCCGGCAGTCATCCGCAGCGCGCAGGTTTGGGATGGATGGGATCAAAGAGACCTGCGCGTTCATCCGCGACGTTATGAAGTGAGGAGTGCAGGTATGAACGCTATCCGGCAACAAAAGCTGCTGCGCACCGCGGCCTACCTGGCCGCCGCGCTCGGGTTGACGCTGAGCGCTCCGCTGAGCGCCCAGGAACGCCCCGATACCGACTCGCCCAATCACTACGCTCAGTACCCGCCGGCCGATCAGCCCTCGGGTTCTGACTCCACCGGCACCGCGCCGGATCAGGCCCAGCCCACCACGCCCTCTCAGGGCGAGGAGCAGGCCCAGGCCGCGCCCAGCGTCGATGAAGATGTGCGGGCCTTTACCGAATTCGTTGACAGCGAAGCCCCCTACAACCCCGACGAGGAGTTGACCCAGAAGGACATGGATAAGGGCATCGCCAAATACATCGAAGATGGCTCCAAGCACTTCAGTGATGCCCTGGCCACCCTGATCCCCGAGGAGAACAAGGTCCTCAAAGATCGCCACGACTCCTGGAAGCGGCGCCTGGGCAAGCTCGGCGACTACAAAAAAGATGACTACTCCCAGCAGGCCCACGATATCCTGATGGAAAGCGCCCAGCTGCTGACCGCCGTGCAACTCGATGCCTATCCCGGTCAGGCTCAAGGCGCCAATCGACTCATGGAGATCGCCCAGAACATCGATCCCCAGGCCAACATCGCCGACCAGCAGGAAGGCTTCCAGAACTACCTCCGCCAGGCCTCCATGGTGGTCGAAGAGATGGCCCTCTCCCGCAGCGGGGAGACCAGCGCCTTGACCCCGCAGCTGGTGCCGGCCTCCTACCCCCTGCTCGCACAGGACACCACCGAGCAGCAAGAAAACCAGGGCGAAGACTCCATGTTCGACTGGGTGCCCGGGGTCGGAGAAGATGAGCCCAAGGCCTCGGCCGATAAGTTCAGCACCTTCATTCAGAAGACCGAAAACGAGGGCATCTCCAACCACGGGGAGTACGTCCGCGAGGGCGTCGATAAGATGGACAAGGCCATCTCCGAGCTCATCCCCGATGATAATCAGGTGCTCAACGACGAGCATAAGCGCCTGAGCGACCAGCGCCGGGAGCTCGACGATACCGAAAAAGACAACTACGTCGAGATGGTGCGCACCGCGTTCTACGACCGCGCCATGCTCCTGACTGCCATCCAGCAGGCCGAGTTCCCCGAGCATCAGGCCAGCGTCCAGGCCCTGCGCCAGGCCGCCGAAATGCTCAATATCAATGAGGGGCTGGCCTCGCAGGACGCCGCGCTCAACGCCTATTTCTCCACGGCTTCGGACACCATCTCTTCGATGGCCGACTCCATGCAGGACGCCCGGGCCTCGGCCGAAGAGTACGAGGGCGCGCCCCCGGTCAACGACTCCTTCGAGGAGCCGATGATGATGGAAGATGAGATGGCCTACGACGAGGAGCTCGGTCGGATGGACGAGGACATGGCCATGGAAGATCGTATGATGGAGGAGCAGGCCATTGAGGATGAGATGGCCTCTGAAGACATCGACAAGATGGAGATGGGCGCCGAGGCCCAGCGGCCGCGCACCGGGGAGATGGAGGAGAACATCGGCGGCGGCCCGGCACTTACTCCCGAGGTCCAGGCCTACGTCGACTTTGTCGCCATGACTGGCGAGATCGACATGAGCCTGCAGCCCGACCGGGTGGCCGTGGAAGGGATGCGCCTGCTCGACGGCGCGCTCTCCAGCTTCATCGAATCGGGCCAGCAGGACATTGAGGATATGCGCGTGGACTTGACCGACAGCATCGACAAGCTCGAGGAGGATCGCCAGGACCAGGAGGCCTTTACCAGCACCCTGAACATGGGGCTGGAGAAGAGCGTCAACCTCTTTTCCGGCATCCAGCAGAACACTTTTCCCGAGACGCTGCCGCAAGTGAATCAAGTTGAGATGGCATCCAAGAGGTTCAATAAAGACACCCCTGTGGAGGAGCAGACCGACGCGCTTTTGAGCTTCTTTGAGGCCAGCCGCGACGCAGTCCAGGCCATGGACACCCAACGCCGGGGCGCTCAAGCCCTGCTTATCGAGCGGGGGCTCTTCTTCTAAGCTCCGCTCGAGCTGATGCCTTAGACCGATTCGCCTCGGAGGCGCCGCGCCAGCTGCGTGTAGCGCTCCGAGGCCCGGTCGTTTTTAAGCGCCAGCCGCACGGCCTCCTCGCTGCCGACCACCACCACCAGCTCCCGCGCGCGCGTCACCGCGGTGTAGAGCAGGTTGCGCTGCAACATCACGTAGTGCTGAGTCGACATGGGCAGCACGACCGCCCGGTACTCCGAGCCCTGACTCTTGTGCACCGTGATAGCGTAGGCGAGCACCAGCTCATCGAGGTTTGCGCGATCGTAGCTGACCTCGCGCTCATCAAAACGCACCGTGAGCGTGTTCTCCTCGGCATGAAGCGCCACCACCTGCCCGACATCTCCGTTGAAGACCTCGGCCTCATAGTTGTTGCGGGTCTGCATCACTCGGTCGCCCTCACAGAAGCGGCGATGCCCCCGCACCAGTTCGGGCTTTCCTTGATGAAAGGCCCGCTGCAGCGCTTCGTTGAGTTTTGAGCAGCCCACCTCACCGCGGTGCATCGGCGCCAGAATCTGCACGTCCTGAAGGGGGTCGAGCCCAAAGGCCCGGGGCATGCGCTCGGTGACCAGCTCCACGATTCGCGCGTGGGCCTGCTTCGGGTCTTCGGCGTTGATCGTATAAAAATCAACCAACTCACCGGGCTTTCGCGCCGGCACCACCGGCATCTTCCCGGCGTTGATGCGGTGCGCGTTGACCACAATCGTCGACGCCTCCGCCTGACGGAAGATCTCGGTGAGACGCGTGACCCCGGCGATACCGCTGTCGATCACGTCGCGCAAGACCTGGCCGGGCCCCACACTGGGGAGCTGATCGATATCCCCCACCAGCGCCAGACAGGCCGTCGCGGGCAGCGCTGCGGCCAGCGCCGCCAGCAGCCAGGTATCGACCATCGAGGCCTCATCCACGATGAGCAGGTCCGTCTCCAGCGGGCGCTCCTCATCGCGCTGAAACCCACCGGCCTGAAAGCTGTACTCCAGCAGCCGGTGCACGGTGGTGGCCCCTCGGGCGGTGGTTTCACCCAGGCGCCGGGCGGCGCGGCCGGTGGGCGCGGCCAGAGTCACCCGCCAGCCCTGGCGTTCGGCCAGCTCGCAGATCGCCCGGACGATGGTGGTCTTCCCCGTGCCCGGCCCCCCGGTGATCACGGCGAGTTTATGCTCAAAAACCGAACGCACCGCGCGGCGCTGGGCTTCGGCCAGCGCCACTCCCAGCTCGCGCTCCACCTGGGCCAGCGCCGCGTCCTCCGGGCGTCCCGTCAGCCCGGGAGACTGAGCCAGCCGGCGAAGCCGGCGCGCGGCGCGCTCCTCCACCCGCAACGCCCCGGCGGCGTACACCCGGGTCTCTCCCCCGGGGCTGGCCTCCACACTCACACGCTCCTCCTGGCGAAGCGACTCCAGCGCATCGGCCAGCAGGTGCTCCCCAACTCCCAGAAGTTCGGCGGCACGCGGGCGCAGAAGTTCCCAGGGCAGGTACATATGCCCCTCCCCCGAAGCTTCGCCCAGGGTATGCAGAAGTCCGGCGCGCAGGCGCGACAGGTCGCCTGGCAGCACCCCGGCCTGCATCGCGATGCGATCGGCGCTCTTAAAGCCGATGCCGAAGATCGCCTCCGAGAGCGCGTAAGGATTCTGCTGAATCACCTCCACAGCCTGCGCGCCAAACGTGCGGTAGATCCGCACGGCGTTGGCGTTGGAGACCCCGTGGGATCGCAAGAACACCATGATCTTATGAACCAGGCGCCCCTCTTCCCACGACGCCGTGATGCGTGCGGCGCGTTTTTTCCCGATCCCCTCAACCTCTTGCACCCGCTCCGGCGCCGCGTCCAGGATCTCCAGCGTCGAGGCGCCAAAATGGGCCACGATGCGCCGGGCCAGGGTGGGACCAATCCCCTCGATCAGATCGCTGGCCAGGTAGCGCTCCACCCCCTCACGGGTCGCGGGCAGCACGGCCTCAATACGCTCAATGGCAAACTGCCGGCCGTAACGGACATCCTCGCGCCAGCGCCCCCAGACCTCTACCGACTCCCCGGGGCGTGTGGCCAAAATGTTGCCCACCAGCGTGACCGGCACCACGCGATCGGGCACCAGCAAATCGCATACGGCAAACTGACCGTCGTCGCTGGCAAAGCGCACCCGTTTGAGCTCGCCGCGCAGCCGCTCCAGCCCTTCGGAGTCGCTTCTCAAAGCGCACCTCCGAGGTCATGTTCGACGTGCGGGGAGAAATAAATTTCCCCCCTCGCTGGAAGATCGCATCGTGGTACCATGTTTACCCTTCGTAACGGCAGCATTGTTGCTGTACCGTTTCGAGATGGTTCCGTAGTCCCCGCGCCTGAGTCAACCACCTCGGCGTGGCGGTACATTTGAATTCGAGGATTCTCATGAGTTCAGCCTGGGCTCTAATCGAGGATCGCGGAGAGCTTCTTTTCATCCGCCGCGCCTTCAAGGTTGGTCGTGGCGGCCAATGGTGCCCTCCCGGGGGCACGATCTGGCGTAACGAGTGGCCCGAGGTGGCCTGCGTGCGCGAAGCCTTTGAGGAAACCGGTCTTCGCGTCACCGTAGAACGCCCCATCGCCGTCTTTGAGTCGGCGCACTACTTCGTATGTCGGCTCAACGGCTCCCGCGACCAACTTAACCTGCGCGCCCGAGAGTGCATCGACTACCGGTGGGTCTCCCCCACCGAGCTCCTGCGCATCGGCACGATTATGGATCTGCGCAGAATCATCCCCATCCTGGAGCTCGGCGGCTACCGCATCCCCGACGTGCCCCGGGGGTTGGTGACCGCGATCCCCAAAAAAATCTACTGAGTTTCACGTCTCATCGTTGCGCCGCGTAGCCTTACGCGGCGCAACGCGTTTGAACCTCAGAGCGAACGGGGCTCCATCCGGAGTGCGTCGCGCTCATCCTGAGAGATCTCGCGGACGCCAAAGGTCTCATAGCCGAGCACCGCCCCGCCTTTCAGGGCCGTTTCCACACGCCACTGCCCGTCAGGAAGGTTCTTTTTGCGCGAATAAAAGCGCCAGCCTTCCTTACGACCGCCGCGAATCGCGATCGGAATGACGTCGGTGGTCTCCCAGCCCTCATCCGTCCGTCGCCGCCAGCGATGCTCCAGCTGAGCCGTGGCCTGCGGCGGCGCCGAGACCGCCACCACCACCGTCACCGGCTCGCCAGGCCCCCGCAGCACCTCTGGCGAGGTGACCCCGACCTTCTCCAACAACCCGGGCCGCTCTGCCATCACCTGATAGAGCCCCTGACTCTTCTCAAAGTCCACGCCCACCACGGCGCCCTCGGTCACCAGCGGCACCGGCGGAATCACCCCCAGCGGATAGAGCACCCCCAGCACCAGCGCAAAACTCGCTGTGGGCGCCAGCGTGCGCCAGCCCCGCGCCCCCAGAAGCCGGCGCGCTCCCAGCACCCAGCCCATCCCCAGCACCAGGCTCAGGTAAAACCACAGCGCTCGCACACTCCCCAGCGCGTAGGGCAGGAGGAAGTTGAGCAGCATCACCGCGCTTGCCCCGTAAATCCCCCACAGTAACTCAAACTGCTGACGCGCCCGACTGGAGAACTCGTTCCAGACCATGGCCGCAAAAAGCACCAGCACAATCAGCATGGTGATCAGCTGCCCGGCGCTGCGGAAGTAGAGCACGACCAGCGCGCTGAAGAGCGCCCCGAGCGCGAAGTGCAGCGCCAGGCTCGCGCCACGCTTCACCTTCTCGTGCGTAACATGTGTGAGCACTCCGAAACATACCGGAATCAACAGCACGTAGATGCAGACCAGCGCCAACGCTTTCAAGTCGACATCGCGCCCGAGCGTCCAGGCATCCAGGCCAAAGCCGCCGACAAAGAGGCTCATCGGCGCCCAACGCTGCACCGCATCGCTCTGCAAAGTCTGGCGCACAACTCCCAGGGGGCCCGCCGGCGCTGACGCGCCGACTGGCTCCTGCGGGCTCCCCTCACCTTCGTTCACTTCGTTCAACGCGTCCTGCTCACTCAACCCTGGTTCACCCTCATTCCGGACGCGGCAGCCGCGGCCGACAACCCCGGCTCAGCAACGCGCCTTGCAACGGTTTTTCTCGTGGGCACAGACGCTGGCGCCCTTGCCTTTGCCTCGACCTCGACCACGTCCCCGCCCGACACGGCCGGTCCGGCTCTCACGGCACTCATGAAAACGTGCCTGACAGCGATCTTTACACACCTTCGGCGATTCCAACCGCTGGCTACGACGGCCCGTGTCCTCTTCAAGCACAATCGTCATGCAGGCGCTCAAGCTCAGCGCCCCCATCACCACCAGTCCCATCAACGCGTGTTTCATCGTCGCTCCCTACGTCTGAGGTCTGAGCCGAAGCTCAGCTCAGTCGCTGAAGCTCCGCCTCCAACATACCCACCAACTCATCCATGCGGCGAGTGACCGCGCGCACGGTATCGGCATCGCGAAGGTCGACGCCGGCCTTCTGCAATTGATTCATCGGGTGGTCATTTCCACCACTCGACAAGAGTTCCAGATAACGGGCCTGCGTGGCCTGACGCTCCGCCTGATCTTCGCTGAGCAACCCGGCCACGATCTTCGCCGACGAAGCGTAACAGGTGGCGTACTGATAGACGTAGTACGGAGAGTTAAAGAAATGTGGAATGCGCGCCCAGGTCACCTTGTAGAGCTCGTCAATGGTCAGCGCGTCGCCGTAATACGCCTTCATCTTCTCCATGTAGAGGGCGTCCAGACGCTCCGCGGTCATCGGCTCGCCACGCTCGGCCATGCGATGCGCCTCCAGCTCGTAGTCCGCAAAAAGCGCCTGAGAGTAGAAGGTGCCCGCAATTCCGCTGATCGCCTGCTGGAGCAAAAAGGCTCGCCGGGCCGGGTCCTCGGTCTGCTTGAGCAGGTGATCGAGCAAAAGCGCCTCATTGGTCGTTGAGGCCACCTCCGCCACAAAGATCGTGTAGCTCGACGTTGCAAAAGGCTGGGCCTCACACGAGAGCACGGTATGCAGCGTATGCCCGAGCTCATGGGTCAGCGTGAACACGTCGTCGAGCGTGTCGGTGTAGTTCAGCAGCATGTAGGGGTGCACCCCGTAGACCCCCGCAGAGTAGGCGCCGCTGCGCTTGCCCTCCGTCTCATAAACGTCGATCCAACCGCCTCCCAACGCCTCGCCGAGCAGCTCCTGATAACGCTCGCCAAGAGGGGCCACCGACTCAATGAGCACCTCGCGCGCCCCGTCGTAGGTGTAGACCTCGTCGGATTCCAGCAGCGGAATCGAGCCGTCGTAGAGGTGGTACTCCTTAAGCCCCAGCACCTCCTTGCGCAGACGGTGGTACCGACGCAGCGGCTCCGCGCCCTCGCGGGCGGCCTCGATCAACGTCTCCAACACCGACACCGGCACGTTATCATCATCCAGCGCCGCCTCAGCCGTGCTGCTGTAGTTGCGCGACTGCGCCTGGGCCCAGTCCCGCTGGCAGATGCTGTTGTAGAGCGAGGCAAAGGTGTTTCGCTTGGCCTCAAAGATCGAGTACATCGCCTCAAACGCCTTGCGGCGATCGTCCTGATCGCGACGGGTGTGCAACAGGTTGGAGTACTCCCCGTAGCTCACCACCACCTCGTCGCCATCGGAGAGCGTCACGGTGTTGAAGCTCACATCGGCCGTGGTCAACGAGCGGTAGATCTCCGCCGGCGCCGAGCGAAAACGGCTGCCCAGCGCCAGGATCTTCTCCCCTCCCTCGTCCAGCACATGCTCCTGAGCCCGGTAGGCTTCCAGAATCGGGAAGCGATAGGGCGAAAGCTCCGCTTCCTCCTCCAGCCACTGCTCCATGGTGGACTGCTCAATCTCCAGGAGCTCCGGCGTAAACCACGCCGCGCGCGAACCGTACTCGGCAAAGAGCTGCTGTACCTCTTGGAGACGAGCCTGCACCTCGTTATCGCGCTGATCCAAATCGTACTGCAGCTGCGGATAACGGTAGAGCTTGTAGGAGATCATCCCGATGGTGTCCTGCAAGCGGTAGGCCTGAAGCACCTTCTCGGCGCCCTGGGCCAGCTGACCGCGCAGCTCCACAAAGCGATCCATCTCTTCCCGGATCGTTCGCATATCGGCCTCCCAGGCCGACCAGTCGCCGTAAATATCGTTGAGATCCCACTTGTAGCGCGCATCGATCTGCGCGCGATCGCGGGTCCGGGGGCGCGCGCCTTCAACGTCATCGTCAAAATAGGTCGGGAAGCTCAGATCGATCATGGTGTCTCCAGGTAGCGTTCATTTCGGGGGGCGACAGCGCGCGCTCTTAAGCGCGGCGCCCCGCCTTTCGGTCATTTCAAGATTTAGAAGTCGTTGCCAAAACTTAAGCCAACAAGATGCGTCTGGCGACGATCATCGGTGAGCCACTTCGCATACTGATAGCGCAACGACATCGGCAGCACCCAGACATAAAACTTCGCGTCCACGCTGGCCCCGCTCGCCGCGTGTGGCTGACCATCGTCTAAGATCGCCACGCTGGCAAAGGCCTCCAGATTCAACTGCGAGAAAAATGCCGAGGGCAAAAAGCCCAGCATCGCCGCCGGCCCCCGGTCCACGATGATGGGGTAGCGGTAGTTCAGGTCGCCCAGCGTCGCCCGAGCCCCGGTAAACGCCACGCCCTCAAAGCCCCGCAGCGGCTCCACAAACGCCACCTGCGGGGGCAGACGCGCATCGGCCGGGACCGAATCCTCCACCGGCTGCGAGGAGTAAAGCGGCGCGAGGTTGCCAAAACCGCCCACCCGCAACACGCCTTCGGCCGGGTCCACTCCCAAAAGCTGACGGTGGCGCGCCGAAAAACGCAACCGATGGCGCTTCGATAGCGGCAATGGCGAGTGGAGCTCCAGCTCGGCGCGCAGATCCCCCAGATCGAGATCCGAGCCCAGCGCCTCTCCGTAATACGCCCCGGCCCCGCTCAACCCGAAGAGCCACTGCGTACCGCCATACGCCGTGCCGCGCCCGGCACGATAGGCCGTCGCCAGCCGAGGCCCCACCAGACGGCGCTGGTCGCGAGCCTCTCCCTCACGATCCAGGCGATGCTCCAGCGCCGTAAAACTCAGCGCCAGCGGCAGGTCGTAAAAGCTGCGTTGCGCCTGCACCGACGCCTGCCGATTCCATTGCTCCACCCGCGTCAGCTCCACACTGCCCACCGACGCCTGTTCCCCGTAGACCTGACGATCGGAGCTGGCCGAGACCGACCAGTAGAGCGGCGCGAGCTGCGTGTTCACATACGCGGCGCTGCCCACAAACCAGCCGTTGACCACGTCGTACGCGCCGCTGAGTGCCCAGTTATGAAAGCCCAGCTCATCCCGACCGCTCATCGCCAGACCGAGCCGGCCGTTGATCGGCCCCAGGTCCTGCCGCTCCGCCTCAGGCAAAAGCCCGGTCACCGCGCCCAGCTGCACGATCGGCAGGCGCAGCCGGGGGATGAAGAGCCCCTCCCAGGCCCGATACGCCCGGTCCGAGCGCACCTCGACGGCGTCGAGCGCGCGGTAGCCCCGCACCTCCTCCGCTCCGCCTGCATCGCTCCAGGCCAGCGCATCACCGAGCCCGGCTGCCCCCCTCCCACGCGCGGCCTCCACCGCCGACTCCGACACCCGATCCAACGCCCAACCCCACCCCTCGCGGTTCAAGAAACGCAGCGCCCCATCGGCCCCCGGCCGCGGACTCTGCGCGATGTAAGGCGCCTGAGTCAGCCGCACCGAGGCCCGCGTCGGACCCACCTCAAACACATCCACCCGCTCGCCATAGGCCGCCGAGACCCAGAGCCGGTCCTCGGCCACCCAGTACGCATCGTACACCGGCGCGTGCGCCTCCCCCGTGCTCAGCGTGCGCAACACCCGGCCGCTGGCCAGATCCAGCACCGCCACCCGCCAGCGCTCATCCTCCATCAAGGTCAGCGACACCCGTCGGCCCGAGGGCGACACCCGCAGATGGGCCACAAACGCCCCGGGCGCCAGCCGGAAGAGCTCCCGATCGCCGGCGGCATCCGCCAGATCGATGCGCTCCACCACCACTTCGTCCCCGTCGGCCCGGGCCAGCACGTAGCCCCGGCCATCCGGCATCACATCCCCGCTGATGCCCATCACCTCGTCGCGCACGCGCTCCAGGCGGTTGCTCGCCACATCCAGGCGCATCAACGCGCTCCGGGGCGCGCTCACCCCCAGGTCGCGCACCAAAAAGTAGAGCGTTTGGCCGTCATCGCTCAGCCGCAGCGCGTCCACGCTACTGCCCGCCACCACCTCGCGCCCGGGCAACACATCCGGGAGTTCGCGACGCAAGATCCGCCCCCCGTCGGCCTCAAAGACCTCCAGGGCCGCCCGCTCATCCACCCCGCTCACATAGGTCGCCCACCGCCCCGCGGGGCTCACCTCCAACTGCGCGTTACGCCCCAGCCAGCGCTCCCGCTCCTGCCCCAACGCCCGCTGGCGCGGCGGATACTTCTGGCGCATCGCCACTTCAAACTCATCGAGGAGCCCGCCCAGACTCTTGCCGTACACCCACCAAAAACGCGTGGTCACCCCGATCGGAAACACCAACGCGCTCCCCTGCAGATCGATCAGCTCCCAGATCTTTTCTTCGCCATAGCGCTCGATCAAAAACCCCACAAAATGCGAGCCCACCAGGTACTGCCCCCCGTAGGAGACCTCGCGATCAAACACGCTGAGACGCCCCCCATCGAGATGCCCCTGGTGAATCCCCGCCACAAAGGCGTTCTCCCACAGCGGCGAACCGTGACGCCCCACGTCGTCCACCAGCTTGCTCTCGTAATAGGTCGCCAGCCCCTCAAACACCCACGAGTCCAGCCCGCTATGCGGCGTCACGTAGGGGCCAAAGAGGCGATTGAGCACGCCAAACACCCCGTGCACCTGCGCCATATGCACCCAGTGCACCATCTCGTGGCAGCCCACCGCCGGCATGCTCGGCGTAAACCCGAACCCCGCAAACGCCCCGCTGGTCAACGAGGTGGGCAACACCATATGCGGCCCGTTGCCCGGGCCAAAACTCACGTAGGCGTTGTTGAACTCCACCTCCGGCAAAAAAATCGGGACCTTCGTCCAGGGCCCGGGGCGCTCGGTCTTGGTGTTCAACTCAACCAGGCAATGCTCCAGCTGCGCGGCGATGCGCGCCGTCTCCTCGCGGCGATGCTCCGGGTAGTAGAGGCGCAGATGCGCGGTCTCCATGCGCCGCATCTCCTCGTGCGCAAACGACTGCTGCACCTCCGGGCTAAAGCGCGGACCACTGCTCACCGCACAGCCGGCGGCCATCGCCACCACCGCCCCCACCATCACCGCTCGCCAGAGGCTCATCCCGGCCCCGACCCCTACGCCTCGATCCTTCAAAGGCTCACCTCACTCGCAGATAGTCACAGATCAACCCGCGCTCTTCCTCGCTCAAAGGCGCCTGCCCCTCCATGGCCACCGCCTCGTCGAGCGCCTGCTCAAAGACCTCCTGCCCCACCAGCTCCCGCGCCCCGGGCAGGCGCGCCACCGCTCGCAACAGGCGCTCGCGTCGCTCCTCGCCGATCTGGCGAAAGCGCCGATCGCGCATCAACCACTCCATCTTCTGGGGACTCGCCAGATAACGCGCGTTTTCGGGTGTTTCTACCATGGTGCTTCCCTCCGTATTGCCCCGGTCCACTCCGGCGTCACTCTTCGGGCTGACAGCCCTCAATTCGACTGCTAGACTCCGTCGCGCCCTGGCGACTTACCCCATCTGCGGGATAATTCTGGAGTTCTCCGTATGAACCGTTTTCCCAGCCTCCTGGTCTACGGCCCCTGCCCGGAGATCGACGCCAACGACTTGAGCGTCGACTGTGTACGCCCCGATCAGGTCGACGCCCGCGACTCGCTCTCGGTGAACCTGCGGCATCATCGCCTGGCCATCATCGACGGCGCGCTGCCTGATGCCCTACACCATATCACGACGCTGCGCACCCTCGCCCCGGGCTGCGCCACGCTCCTGCTGGCCGAGCCCGACGACCACGCCCTGATCCGCGCCGCCCTGGATCTGGGCCTTGGCGATGTGCTGGTGCGCACCGACAACCCGGACACCAACCGCATCCTGACCGCCCACAAAGTCCGCCGAGCGCTCAACACCTGCCATATTCGACAGCGCCTCCACGACAGCGAGCGACGCTTCTGGAGCCTCTTCGAAGCCGCTCCCATTGGCCTGCAGCTTCTGGGACTGCGCGGTCAGTGCGAACACGCCAACCACACCCTTCAAGAACTCCTGGGCTACTCCCTCGACGAGCTGCGACGCTTCCCCCTGAGCGAACTCCTGGTCGACGACGACGTTCAGATCTGGGAGTCCCTCCTGGCAGAACTGCGCCTGGGCCAACGCGACCTCTACTCGCTGGAGCTCCGCCTGGCCCGCAGCAATGGCGACATCCGCTACGCCAAATTCACCCTCACCCTGCTGCGCGATCCCGGCGGTCAGCCCGAACACGTGCTGGCCATGATCACCGACCTCACAGACCAAAAACGCATCCAGGAAAACCTCCAGCACGCCGACAAAATGCAGGCCATGGGGCGCCTGGCCGGCGGGGTGGCCCACGACTTCAACAACCTGCTCACCATCATCGGCAGCCACTGCTACATCATGCGCGACCTCTCCGGCGACCCGCAGCGCCTGAGCGATAGCGTCGACGCCATCCTCAGCGCCAGCGAGCGCGGCGGTAAACTCACCCGCCAGCTCCTGACCTTTGGCCGCCGCCACGTCCGCGAGTCCAAAGTCCTCGACCTCAACACCCTCCTCGACGAGATGCGCGTGGTCCTGGAGAGCCTCTTCGGCACCAGCGTGCGCCTCAACATCGAGCTCGACCGCTCCCTGCACGAGCTCTTCGCCGATCGCAGCCAGCTGGAACAGGTCATCATGAACCTGGCCATCAACGCCCGTGACGCCATGCCCGAAGGCGGACGCTTCAGCCTGCGCACCTACAACCTGAGCATCGACTCGCCATCCTCGGCCTACCCCCGCGAGCTCACCTCCGGGCCCTACGCCGTGCTCGAAGTCCGCGACACCGGCCAGGGCATGCCCCCCGAGGTCCAGCGCCAGATCTTTGAGCCCTTCTTCACCACCAAAGCCGTCGGCCAGGGCACCGGCCTGGGGCTCTCCACCGTCTACGGCGTCATCACCCAGGATGGCGGCCACATCAGCGTGGAGAGCTCCCCCGACCAGGGCACCACCTTCACCATCTACATGCCCGCGGCCCGCCAGGAAGCCTCCACCCCGGCGCGCCTCCGCCGCGCCCGCCGCGCCACCCCCATCCCCGGCGATGAGACCATCCTTCTGGTCGAAGATGACGACCAGCTCCGCCAGCCGGTGCGCATGCTCCTGGAGCGCAAGGGCTACCACGTGCTCGAAGCCTCCCACGCCGAAGAAGCCCTGGAGCTGAGCCGCACCTACGACGGCCCCATCGACCTTCTCTTGAGCGACGTCATCATGCCCGGCATCGACGGCGTCGCCCTCTCGCGCCATATCACCACCACTCGCCCCGAAACCGCCGTGCTGCTGATGAGCGGCTACACCGCCGACGCCCTGGAGGCCACCGAGGGCCCCGATCCCCCTCGCCTCCTCCAAAAACCCTTCGGGATGGATACGCTGACGCGCACGATCCGCACGATCTTAAAATCCCCCTGAACCCCCACCCCATCTCCCCTCCTCGTCAGGCACCGGTGTTGAGCGCGCACACCTCGCGCTCCCGCACACCCGAGCAGCGCAACGCCCGTTCACTGAACACAAGCGTAGGCTCGCCGCACACACCGGCGAGCCTATCTCCCCACTTTTTTTTGAACGCGCGGGATTCGCCCGCAGACCGGCCCTGACAAAGGCCGCTCGGCGCCCCGGCTCACTCCGCCGGCGCCTTCCCGGCTGCCTCGGCCTCGATCTCGGCCGCCCGCGGGTGACTCTTGGCCCGCAGCTCCGCCTGCCCCTGATTGGCCTCAAGCGCCGCATCGATCGCCTGGCGAATGTCCTCGGCGCTCTCCAGCCCGCTCAATCGCCGGCGCAGCACCAGCTCCCCGGGGGTGCCGCGGTAGTACCAGAGCAGGTGCTTGCGAATCTCCTTGCAGGTGCGCGCCTCCCCAAAGCGCTCCAGATAGAGCTCCACATGGCGCAAGAGCGTCTCCCGCTTCAGCTCGGGCGAAGGCGGCTCGGGAATGGCCTCCCCACGCAAATCGGCGGCGATCTCCCGAAACACCCAGGGGTTGCCCAACGCCCCGCGGGCCACCATCACCGCATCGCAGCCGGTGGCCGAAAACATGCGCCGCGCGCTCACCCAGTCGCAAACATCGCCATTGCCGATCACCGGAATCCCCACCGCCTCTTTCACCGCGGCGATCACACTTAAGTCGGCATGCCCGTCGTACATCGCGCTGCGGGTACGCCCGTGAATCGTCAGAGCCGCCGCCCCGCCGGCCTCCATCGCCCGGGCCACCTCCACCGCGCTGGTGTCCTCCCACCCGGCCCGCATCTTACCGGTCACCGGCACATCCACCGCTTCGCTCATCGCGCTAAAGATCTCCTGCACTCGCCCCACATCCCGCAAGAGCGCCGCCCCGTGCCCGCTGGAGACCACCTTCTTCATCGGGCAGCCCATGTTCAGATCGACCACGTCCGCCCCCAGCTCCACCGCGATCTGCGCCGCCCGCGCCAGCTCCTCGGGACGCTTCCCGTAGATCTGCACACACACCGGCGACTCCCCCTCCACCAGATCCACCATCGACACCGCCATCGGCGCCCGGTGAATCAACCCCACCGCGCTCACCATCTCGGTGGCCACCATCCCCGCCCCCATATCCCGACACACCCGGCGAAATGGCGAGCTGGTCACCGCCGCCATCGGCGAGAGCACCACCGGCGGATCGAGCACCACCCCATGCCCCAGATCCAGCGGAGGGCGCTCCACCGGCCCCGGCACCTCACCGCCCCACCGCTTCGGCGTCAGTTTTTCAAAGGGAATTCCCATCGCTCACCTCGTCTTGGTTGCGTCACCCGGACTCGTCGCGCCTTATAGCGGCCCGCGCCCGCGAGGAAAAGCATACGCCACCCTCACCCGCACCCCACCCCAAACCCTCACGAACTCAAGAAACACCCCCGACCGCCGTACATCACCCTTTCTTACCCAGGAATCGCACCTGTACCGCCGTCCGCAGCCTTTCCCCCCGCATTACCCCAGCTCCGAGTGTCCCAGGGCGGCGCCTGGCAAGGAGGCAGGGATGAAGCTGTAGCAACGCTACTGCGAATCCCTGACGACGCCGCCAGCGTCGTTCTGGGCCGCTCGGCACCCGAGTGTCCCAGGGCGGCGACTTAGCAAGGAGGCAGGGATGAAGCTGTAGCAACGCTACTGCGAATCCCTGACGACGCCGCCAGCGTCGTCCTGGGGCGCTCGGCACCCGAGCGCATTCAGGGCGGCGACTTAGCAAGGAGCCAGGGATGAAGCTGTAGCAACGCTACTGCGAATCCCTGACGACGCAGCCAGCGTCGTCCTGGGGGCGCTCGGCACTCAGGAGTTCTGAACGGACTACCCCCGGAGTCTTGCCGGTCCAGCGTTTGATGGCGCGATTAAAGCTGGAGACCTGCTCGTAGCCCAGGCGCAGCGCGATGTCGGTAAACTCCAGCTGCGGGCTGGCGAGCATCTGGTGGGCGCGAACCTGCCGGACCTCATCGACCAACGCACGAAAGGAGGTGTTGGCCTGACGCAGGTGACGCTGCAGGTTGCGCTCGCTCATGCTCAGGCGACGCGCCACCTCCTCGAGCTGCAGCTGCGGAGCTCCCGGGGCCTCCCGGAGCATCCGACGCACGCGGGCGGCCACATAGGCCTCGCGCTCCAGCCCCACCGCCGCCGGCTCCTGCGCCCCGAGCGCTGCCAGATCCATCGAAATCGGCGACTCCCCCACCCCGAACCACAGCCGAATCAGCGCGTAGCGGTTGGCCACAGCCAGCTTGCGGTAGACCTGCGCGCTTTGGGCCGCCAGCGTCTCCAGGCTGGCTCCGAGCTCCTGGGCGATCGCGTCCTCGTCGCGCTCGCCGGCCAGCAGGCGCACCAACTGGCGCTCCTCCCGAGTCAACGCCTGCTGGCCGGGCAGCATCCCCAGAGAGCGCAGGTAACGCATCATCAAGGGGCGCACGCCCTCGACCGCGGCCACCAACAACGCCGCATCGCCATAATCAAAGGGGCGCCCTCCCCGCTTGCGATCGATGCACAAAAAGAGCTCCGCGCTCTGGTAGGCCGGCATGATCACGGTGATCGCATCGGCGATACCCAGCGCGTCGGCCAGACGCTTCGACGCCGAGTGCTCCCACTGCTGCGGGGTCACGCAGGCCGAATGCGGCACAGCCAGACAGCGAGACCCGGCCGGGACCATCTGCCGATTTACCGGGCAGCCCTCCACATCGGGCTCCGCCTCCTGCCAGGCGCGGAGGATCTGCAAGCGCCGCTCCATATCGTAGCCCGCCGAGCTAAAAAACACCGGCTCGACCGCCTCGCCATCCGCCGACCGACGCTGCGCATAACCCGCCATGCTCACGCCGTCGACCAGCTCCACCAGGCGCATGTTCACGTGCTCCCAGGCCCGCTCCAGGCTCACGCTGCTCAGCGCGTGAATTTCTCGCCAGAGCTCCGCCACTCGCCGCCACTGCTGATCACTTAAGTGTGCTCTCACTGCAATGCTCCCGTTTTTTGCCATGTCTGTGGGCCGGGAGTGTACGACCAATGGCTCTGAAGTTCACGCCCTTCTTACCTCCTTGAACCTCCCGGCGCCCGCCGCGCGCCTTTGGCGCACCGAGACAAAAAGTCTGCGCCTGCGGCAAAGACCCCGCACGCCGCCCGGCGCTAACCTGCGTGCCGAAATGTCGTGAAACTCTGGGTGCGCTGCGGTGGGTCCATGCAATCGATGAGGACGAGATGAACCTTATGAAGAAGTGGTGGTGTGCGAGCGCGATGCTGTGGATGCTCGCGGCCTGTGGTGGTGATGACGGTCAGACACCTCAATCTCCCGATGTGGGGCCCGACGCTGAGGAGGGGATCACGGTCTGTACGCCCGATCTCCAGCGGCTCAACGAGCCCACCGAATGCCTGAGCGACGACATGTGCCCCTGCGGCTCCTTCTGCTCGTTGGGCCTGTGCACCTACGAGTGCACCGCTGACGCCGACTGCGCCGAGGGTCAGGTCTGCGGGCGCTTCGGCACCTGCCGCACCCCGGCCGAGGCCAACGCCATCCTGCCGGTGGCCTCCGCGCCCATCGGCAAGCTCAAGCCTCGCCAGGCCTCCCAGGTACCGGGCCCTGACGCCATCGTCGAGGTCCCGCTGATCGCCGAGACCTCGCTGGACCGCGCCCGTCTGAGCACCCGCGGCGGCGCGCAGGTGCGCTGCCCCGGCGAGGATGAGTTTGTCGACGCGTGCACCCTCTCGGAGCTGGGCCTCCAAGCCGGGGACGAGCTCCGGGTGGCGGTGCGCGTGACCCACCCCGACGCCACCCCCGACGACGCGGTCGCCGAGCTCGTGGTGATCGCCGACAACTCCCGCTACAGCGTCTCCTTGCCCACGCTCACACAGCTCCCCGGGCACCTCTCCCAGGACGACATCGCCGCGATGGCGGCCCCCCTGCAAGGCCGCTACCGCGGCACCCTGCGCCTGGTCGACGCCGGCGCTCGCCAGGGCGACAACCTGCGCAAGACGGCCGCCATCCCCCTGATGCTCGAAGTCAACGCCACCCTCTGGGAGAGCACCCCGGGCCAGGCGATCATTCAGATCGATGACCCCCTCAACGTGCTCAGCGCCGAGGCCGGTGTCATCGGCTCGCTGACCTACGACACCGCTACGGGTCGCGGCTCCGCCGCGCTTCCCATCACGCGCCTGCTCGAATCGACGGTCGCCGGACAGACCTCGGTCATCAACGTAGAGACCACCTCCGCCGAGTTCCTCACCTCCGACGCCCCCCGCACCATCAGCCTGGCCATCGACCAGCAGTACATCGGCAGCGGCGCGACCGCCCCCACCGTCTCCTGGGCCCTGGACATGGTGCGCGTCAGCGATGTCACCGACCCCGCACCCTCTCCTCAGGCCGACGCCAGCCTGGGCTACAACCCGGCGGCGCGCCTGCTCCAGGACACTCCTTATGAAGCGACGCTACGCGAGATCTTAGAGCGCATCCCCGCATCCGATGATCTGGTTAACTTTAAACCCAACAACCTGGCCCCCATTATTCGAGACGAGGCGGGCTTTCCTGGCGAAGGCGTACTTCCTGGCGCTTTCATCGATCAGGGCTTCAACTCGCTCGCCCTACAGTACTACTTCACGTCCCTGTTTGTCGGACCTAATCGCAACATCGGTTATCCCTCCACCCAGGATCTCAGTATCACCCAGAACCGCTGGAACGCGCTTCTGGATACCCACCCCGAAGTTGATGCAGACGAGAATCGGTCGGATCTCATTGAAACCACCGAGTTAGATGAGAGTCTCGGCGGCGGCATCCCCTGCGAGCTCTCCAACATGGAGCTGACGTTCATAGAAAACGGCGTCACCCGCACCAGCCCCACCTACGACGATGACTTCTGTGACACCCTGACCCGAGTCCTGGGCTGCCGGCTCGAAGATGTGGCCGTCGACTTCGACACCGGCCAGGTGACCTTCTCCGAAGGTACTTCAAACGCCCACTCCTACCGCATGTCGGGCTCGGTCTCGCGCACCTGCCGCTTCGCCTACACGCTCCCCTCGGCGGCCGAGACACCCCTCTGCGCCACCCCGCCCCAGACCTACGACCAGGCTGACTGGCAGACCTTCGGCCTCGAAAACAGCCTCGATCCGATCGTCGGTGACCTCAAGTGCCGCGGCTCGGAGTTGGGCATGGCCTTCCCCCTCGACCTCAACGAAAGCGCCACCGGCGCCGAGCTCCTTGATGCCTGCCTCGAAGAGACGCTTGCCCTGGCGGGAGCCCCGACCTCTCTGAATGGACTTGCTGACGGGGAGCTTTTTCACGCGGTGGTCGGCCCGGAGAGCGCGTGTGTCAACGTGCCGCGCGTGCTCATGGCGCTCGCGCTGCAATCCCGCGCACTGCGCCTGGATGCCGATGTTGAGGACTTCGCCATGGGCCCCGAAGGCCTGGCGCACGCCACCGCCGTGACGAGCCGTCTGATGACGCGCTGGATTCAGCTTCATGCCTACTTCGCCAACGAAGCCGACCAGCAGTCGGGCATGGCCGCCGCGCTCAGCGGGGGCACAAACCCGGTGAACACACCCTCGACCGAAGCTCTTTACGAAGCCTCGCTTCAAGGCTGGGATCTTCTCTTCAGCCCGCATGTGATTGCGGCGTTGATGGAAACGAGCGGCGCCGCGCTCCAGCAGCCCGACTACCGCGTGCACCGCTATGGCACCGAGTTTGGCGTCGGCAGCGACCAGAGTGAGCCGGTGGCCAGCGCCATCCTCGATGCCCTGGCGCGCCAGGCCAAAGTCGGCCGCATCCTTCTTGAAGATCGCTATGGCGACACCGTCGAGCGCATCAACGCCCCGGTCGCCGACCTGCTGCCGCGCCTCGTTGTCGCGCAGGCCGTCGCCGCCGACCTGCACCGCCGCGCTCTGACCGCCAACCCCAACCTGCGCTGGAGCGACGCCTACTTCGCCTCGGCCACTCGCGCGAGCAGCGCCACCGGCGAGCTCCTGGGTTACCGCAATGTCTTGCTCAAGGGCGATAACCCCCTGGGCATCGACGACAACGATCTTCCCCTTTACTTCAACCCCGACGGCGCCTCCGGCCCCTCCGGACGCTTTGGCGCCATCAGCGACTTTCTCCTGGGCACCTCCATCGCCACCGACGCCTGGGCCCCGGTCGCCGTCGCCCAGGCCGAGGCCAGCCTGGCCGAGGCCCGCAACTCCTTTGTCGCGCAGCAAGATCGCCGCGTGCGTCAGGCCCATGACAACCGCGACTTCGCCCGCTGGATCGAGGACGTGCGCAATCGCTACGAAGCCACCCTGCGCGACTACTGCGGCCCCCTTGGCGAGAATTACCTGGGCGACCCGAACTTCGACCCGACCTCCTGCTTTATCGCCCCGGCAGACGAGTACCCGGCCTGTGCCATCGACTTCGATCAGTGGTACCGCTTCTGGACCGACGACGACGTGATGGGACGCTTCTGCCTTCATACCGAGTACAACGCCAGCACCCTGACCCAGGACGCCGGCTTCACCGACGAAGACGCCCGCGCCTTCGCCCAGAGCTGCTTTGGCGAGAGCATCGACGAGGGCGAAAGCGCCTCGGTGGGAGCCTGCTCCGGCCAGGGCACGGTCTGCATGATCTGCGACCACGACACCTCGGTCACCGAACTCCCCTTAGAACGCGGTATCCTGGGGCTGACCACCCCCCGCTCCCTCGACGCCTTTATCGGCGACGGGCAAGACGGCACCGACGCATCCGGTGTCCGCCCGGTGATGGCCCACGCCATCAGCAGCTGCCGCGCCGATTTCCCCACCATGAACCTGGAGGTGCCCCTGCCCAACAACCCCCTGGAGGAGCCCGACTGCCTCGTCGGAAGCCTTGGCGAGGCCCACCTGGAGATCGTCGCCGCCACCCGCGACCTGGAGCAGGCCCGCGAGGCCATCGCCGAGCATACCGACGCCTACGACATCGCCATGCGCTCCTGCTGGATCCTGGAGTCAGCCAACGCCCAGCTTCAGACGGCCCGCGAGAACCACCTGGCCAACATGCAGGGCCTGCGCGCGGCCAAGGCCATCGCCGACGGAGTCGCCACCGCCGCCGCCGGCGTCAAAGACTGCGCCTCCACCGTCGCCGGCTCCGATACGAGCAACCCCATCTCCGCCGTCTTCTCCGCCGGTTCCGTCGGGGTCGCCTGCGCCGCCGGCGCCGTCGAAACCGTGGCCAACATCGTGTCCATCGGTCTGGAAACCGGCATGGAAAACGCCCAGCACGAACACGACAACCTGGTCGCCGGGCTGGAGGCCGAGGCCGAGTTTGAGATCTGCGCCAACGACGCCCGCATGGAGCTGGTGAGCCTGCGCACCGCCTCCATCGAGGTGGAGCGCGCCGTCTTCGATCTGCAGCGCGCCCACGCCACGCTCTTCGAGCTCACCCACGCCGCACTCCGTGTCCACGAATCGGGCAACGCCTACTTAGAGCGGGTCGAAAACATGGAAGTCCCCGACGCCTCCGGCGATGTGTGGGTCAACGAAAAGATCACGACCTACGCCCACGACTTCCAGATCGCCAAACGCGCCACCTACCTGGCGGTGCGCGCGGTCGAATACGAGTACCAGGCCTCGCTGGCCGTGCGGCAGGCCGTGTTTGAGGCCCAGACCCCCATGGAACTGCGCCAGAACGTGCTCGAGCAGCTCTGGGCCGACGCCAACACCCGCGGCATCAACGGCTCCATGCCCACCGAGCTCAACACCGTGGTCAGCCTGCGCGACGACATCCTCCAGCTCGGCGACGCCTCGCTCTGGCCCGAGAGCCTGGGGCCGCTCACCCCGGCCGAGCGCTTCCGCATCCTGCTGGCCGATGAGCGTTTCGCCGTCTACGAGGGCGCCACCTACCTGGGCCAGCGCCTCCCCTTTACCCTGGCCCCGCTCGGCGCGCTGGGCTTTGAAACCCGCGGCGTGCCCATCTTCTCGCAGAACGACTGCGCCGAGCGCCTCTGGGCCATCAACGCCTCGGTGCTTGGCCAGAACATCTACCAGGGCTCCGACACCCAGAACGTGCGCCTGGACCTGCTCAAGCGCAACACCTTCTTCAGCCAGTGGTGTGGGGTCCCGGCCGCCGGCCAGCCCTCCTTCCAGATGGCCACCGTCCAGCCCGCCCGCAACCTCTTCCGCGTGCCCGGCGTCGGCGCCGACTTTGGCCAGTCCCAGGGCGGCGGCCGCGGCGTCGAAGATTATAGCCGCGCCCGCATCCAGGCCTTCTTCAACGTCGACCGCGGCGAGTTTGAGGGCGCTGAATACGCCAGCGGCCAGACCGCCGAGCTGGCCGCCCGCGGCCTCTACGGCGATTACGCCCTCTTCATCCCCGCCGATGTCATCAGCCTCGAGGGCGGCAACGGTCTGAACTTCAACGGCATCGACGACATCCTGCTGCGTTTTGATTACGTGTCTGTCGCGCGCTGATCTCCCCGGGTAACTCCGGCACAAACAAGTGGCGAGCCCTTCGGGCTCGCCACTTTTTTTGTTCGGCTGGGCGCCTCACCAGCCCTCCGGGCGCCCGACTGGCAAACACCCCTCAGAACGCTGTAACTTACGCGGCCGAGAGCCCCCTCCCCACTCCCATCTCCGGAGCCCCCCCATGATCACCGACCAGGACCGCCACCACCTCACCCGCTGCGTTGAACTGGCCACCGAGGCCCTCAACGAAGGCGATGCCCCCTTCGGCTCATTGCTCGTGCACGAAGGAAAGGTGCTCCGGGAGGCCCGCAACCGCATCCACACCCGCGACGACGCCACCCAACACCCCGAGTTCGAGATCGCCCGCTGGGCCGCCGCCCACCTCACCCCCGAGCAGCGCGCTCAGGCGGTGGTCTACACCTCTGGCGAGCACTGCCCGATGTGCGCCGCCGCCCACGGCTGGGTGGGGCTGGGCCGCATCGTCTACGCCAGCTCCACCGGCCAGCTCGTGCAGTGGCTCGACGAGCTCGGCGCCCCCGAGAGCCCCCTGCACCCCCTCCCGATCACCGAGGTGATCAAAGACGCCCGGGTCGAAGGCCCCGTCGAGGGGCTCGACGCACAGGTCCGCGCGCTCCACGCTCGCCGCCACCGGGGATAAGCCCCGGCGTACCACCCAACACGAGCGCCTCCAGGGCGGCGCCTGGCAAGGAGCCAGGGCTGAAGCTGTAGCAACGCTACTGCGAATCCCTGACGACGCCGCTGGCGGCGGCCTGGGGCGCTCGGCACCCGAGCGCATTCAGGGCGGCGCCTGGCAAGGAGCCAGGGCTGAAGCTGTAGCAACGCTACTGCCACGACGCAGCGACGATGCCAGCGTCGGCCTGGGGCGCTCGGCAACAGAACGGCTACTCAGCCCCCTTACCTCCCCTTCTGTTTGCAACAGAACCGCTACTCAGACCCCTTACCTATCGTTCTGTTAACGACAGAACGGCTACTCAGCCCCCTTACCTATCGTTCTGTTAACGACAGAACGGCTACTCAGGCCCCTTACCTCCCCTTCTGTTCGCAACAGAACGGCGACTCAGACCCCTTACCTCCTCTTCTGTTTGCAACAGAAGCGCGACTCAGCCGCTTGAGCTCTACAACTGCCCACAAAAAACCCTCCGAGCGCCTCGGAGGGTTTCAGTCAAGCTCACATCATCGTCGCCTTACTCACCCGAGGGCTCGACGACCGGCGTCGGCTGAACCGGCGGCGCGTCATTCACCACGACCTCCCCGGCATCCGGGGCGTCGGCATCGGATCCCGTACCACCACCGGGGCGGCCCGTGCTTCGATACATGGAGTTGAGCGGCAACATCAGCTGCCGCAGGCTCTCATTCTCATTGAGCGAGAGCGCCCCCTCCACAAACTGCCTGGCGGCGACATAGGCGCGGCGAGCCTCGTCGCGGGCCGCGAAGAGCTTCTGCATGGCGAGCACCGCGTCGGAGTTCTCGGCGTTGGCGGCCTTGCGGGCCTGCACGAACCCGTCGTAGGCCGCCTGCGCATCGACCACCACGGCGTGGTCTGCGCCCAGGGCGTCGTTGGCGTAGGTCAGCGCCCCCTCCATCACCGCCCGCGAGCGATCCAACCCCAGGGCCCGAAAGCCCGATGGCGGAAGCGCCATCCCCCGATCGAGCCGCTCCTTCAAGAGCGTCGCATTCACCGTCACGTCGGCCACCGCCAGATAATAGTTCGACTGCGCCGTGGCATAGAGACGCTCGTACGCCCCATCCATCGCCACATCGGCCTGCGACACCGCCTCGGCCGCCCGCGCCGCCTCCTCGCTCTCGGCCAGCGCCTCGCCCACCGCCGCGCTGTAGGGCAAAAGCGCCTCCTCCAGCAGATCCGCGGCCAGCACCAGCGCCTGCTGCCCGCGTGTATGCGCGGTCTTGGGCGCCATCGCGCGAACCTGATCCGCAGCCCGCTCCATCCACGCCTTCAACGTCAGATCAAAATGGGTCTCAGACATCGCATAACTCCTTGTTCAGAAGCTCCGCCCATCCCCCGAGCGCGCCACGCAAGCCTCGCTGCACCATTGCAGACGTCCGCTCGCCACGCGCCGGATTACCAGCGGCGGTGTCTCCCCCCCGGGGGAGACGCTATGTTTACGAATGCGATGGTTTTGCCACGAAGGGGGGTGGGGGTACAAGGGGTGGGGCTTCCCCGTCGTAGGGGCGGGTTTTGTGCCCGACCCGTGCTCCGAGTGCAGCTGGTCGACGTGGGGGGATGGACGCAACGAGCCTGTATTGCGAGCAGGACGGCTGGATTGGCGTGATAGCTATGATTGACTGCTGCGCCCGGGAAATTGTTGGCATCGACGTCGCTCGCCATGGAGGCGCAGCGAGCTTTGGAGAGCGCCTGCTTGAAACGTTTCGGCCATTATCTACCCTGACGGCGAATCGCGGCCGGTGCTGCGTAGCGACAATGGCAACGTGTTCACGTCGAAGTCTTTCATCGGGAGTTGCAAGCAGTACGGTCTGACCCAGGAATTCATCACACTCTATACGCCGCAGCAGAACGGGCTGATTGAACGCTTCTTCCGCTCGCTCAAGGAGGAGTGCATCTGGATGACAAACTTCAAGACCTTTGCGCAGGCCCGAGACGCGATTGAGAGCTGTGGCGAGTTCCACAACACCGAGAGGCCTCACCAAGTGTTCGGGTATAAATCACCGGCGGAGTATGGTGCTCAGTTTGGTGAGTTGGTTGCTTGAATTATGGGGGGCACTACAGCTACGACATTGCCCTCTACCTCATCGGCGATTGTGGCGATGAGCGTGCCAGCTGCCAGGCTGGCTCCGACCTGCCCGGCGAAGGCGCGGAAAGCGTGACGTTCACAGCCACCGAAGCCGGCGCTTACCTACGACCTGGTGACGGATACCTCGACGGCAGGCGTCAGCGGTCAGTTCGAGATCACCGCGACGATGAACTGAGGTGGGTGCCCTCCCCTGCCGCATGAAGGCGTGTGGTGGGGGAGTGTTTGGTAGAGAAGGCGTGTGGTCGAAAGGAGTGTTGGCGTTTGGTGTGAAAAGACTGCGAGTGCCTGTGGACGTTTGGAAAATCTGTGAGTAACAGCGGTCTATTGAAGTAAAAAAGCCTCACCAAAACAGTACACAACCTATTCAACACCTCGACCGTTCGGATAGTATTTGGCGCTTTGCCAAAAGTAGTAAACCCCAGGCTCTACCAACTCATTAAGCCGGGCCGTCTCCTTTTCAGCATTTTCTGCGGTTGGCAAAACCTCTTTTATTGTCACCTTATGTTCCAATGATTTTGACTTTAGGTAGTTATCTATTCGAAAAACAACATAAACGTGAATCCAGTCAGCTTGCATGTTCTACCTCGCACCGCCGGCGGTAAGGGTGCCCATAAGCTCCCCGGTTGATGGGTTAAACACGTTTCCAGTTAGATCGAAGACAACATTGTCATCTCCATTGAACCCGTCAGAGTTCTTAATCTTATGAAGCCGATCACTTGCGACGTTCGGATCAATGCCATTGTGTTTTTCTAATCGATTGAATACGTCATCAACGTCGTCTGTCAATCTCGCATTCTTCGGCAAGTTGTTAACTTCCCGAACTCGGTCGACGCACACATTATGCACCAACACCCCGGGACTTCCCCGCGGCGAGCTCACATAGTAGTTGTGGGCATCCTCGACCTCAAAATTAAAAACCTCGAAGCCACCCTGGCGCCGCTCCGAGCCCACCACACGGGCCAGGCTCCCGTCGGTGGTGCGCAGCACCGTCCCGGCATCGAGCTCGCCCATGGGCACATAATCCCCCCGAGCCGGCACGAAGAAGGGATGCTCCGGGGTGCCCGAGATGGTATCCGCCGCTCCCTCCGCGGCGTAAACGACGTCTAGGTCGACGACCTCGTAGGCTTGTCGCTCAAAGGTGTCCACCACGCGATGCATGGTCTTGCCCGTAAAGCGAATCTCGAGCCGTCCGGCCTCACGACGAGCTTCAAAGACCCGCCCCAGAAAGGCGAACTCTTCCCCCGGTCCGACCTGAGCGAGAAGCTCGTGACGCGCATCTTCCCCGACAACATACACCACGTCATTCGCGGTCGGCTCGCCAGCGGCCGACTTCGGATCCCAGGTGGCCCCGGCCTTTAGCAGCGATTGTTTGTCGGCCAGAAACGCCGTCGTGAATGCTTCCCCACCGCGCTCCCGCTGAAAAAGTTGCCCGCCGACAAAATACTCTCGGACAGAAGACTGGCCCTCCGCAGACTCGACGGAACCCACCTTCCACGTGAGCGTCCGAGAATCGAAGTACCAGCCTTCATCACCAGAAAGCTCCCCCTCGGCAATCCCCTCCCCCAGACTCGACAACTCCCCCTCGAATTCGAGACTGCCGGTACCGACTTCGGCGGACGAATGGTCAAAGCCGGCACCGCAACTTCCCAGAAACGTCACAAAAACTGCGAGAAAAAGTAGCCGAAACTTATACACACCAGAACCAGCACTCGAAACGTTCATCTCTCTCACCTCACCCATCTACAGCAACCCCATTCAATTTCGACACATCAAATACTGACATCAATGAACGTTTGGCTGTGGATGCTTCAGACCGAATCTTTGATGAAACTCGTTTCTCAAATCCGGCCAACTCATAAGCGACCAATGATGACTCGCCATTGACACACCCCGAAGAAATGGAAACTCCAGATAAACCTCCTCTTCGACGGTTGGTTCTATAGTGGACGCCTCCGCTGGCAGATCTACCTCTTTCCAACGATGTTCTTGCGCCTCCCCTTTGGCCCCGATAACAACGGTACCCACGTCCACATCTTCAATGGGTATCGTCCCGGACGCCGCCAACACACCGGTACCACCAACAAAGCAAAGTTTCTTGCGATCGTCTAATTGAGACAACATCTTCGCACCATGCCTTCCGCCTTTCGTCCCCTGCCGAGCGGTAAGCCTAGAAAGCGCCCGTATCCCGGCCTTCCCGGCTATCCCGGCTACTTTACCAAAGGGGATCAGCCCCATCGCGATGCCCAGAGCCGCCTCCCCGCGGTTCACATTCTGTTGGGTAATCGGGTCGTATCCCAAAACCACCTCAGCAGCACTCTTAGCACTCCCCACCACAGGGATCACATCAACCACAGCTGAGAGACCTGCAAGTATATCAGCTGCATTGGGCCAATCATCATCATTGCCATTCTTCTTCGGCGGCTTTGGTGGCTTTGGTGGCTTCGGTCGCTTGGACTCGTCCTCCTCATCCTTCTTACCTTTGCCTTCCGACTGCTCCAGATGACGCTCAGAGCTAAGGCCCGTCGGATCCCAACGATTTACCGGATCAAATGCCGCATACGCATACGGATTAAAGGAATCCACGTACCACAGGGGATCGGAACTCATAAACTCACCCAGCAATGTCGAGTACCAACGCGCACCAAAGCGGTAGAGCCCGGAAGCATCCGAACGCCAGGCTCCCGTATACCCAAGCCCGCCAAACGTCGACAGAGAGCAATTCGCACTCAAATCATCAATCTCGTTACAGATAACCTGGTCCGCGCCGTTGATAACGAGAACGCGTCCAAACGTATCGTACTGGCGATACTCCAACATCTCCATTGCTTCCGAATCCCACACACCGACAATGGAGTTTCGCTCATCGACAAGAGGAATAAGAGCCTTACCATCTGACCGAATCATGCCCAGGTAAGCATTCTGCTCCTGACTACGCACAAAGAAGTCATATTCATCCAAATGCACACGGTGTTGAAGGTACACACCATTTCCCATTCGAATATGATGCACCACCGAACCGTCTTGATGCACATTGGCCACGTGATCTCCAGAAGCGTCATAAATATGAACTTCCTCAAAATCGTTCGTTCCAATGAGCTGACCTAAACTATCATAAGCAATAAGACCTACATCCTGATGGGGCAAATCGATGACTCTTCCCGAAGCATCGCGATCAATGACCGCGCCAAACTCCGGTGCATTGATATCCACGAGCTGCCCATGACCGAAGCGCTTAAAATTCACACTATCGCCGGACGGGTTTCGCACCAGCTTATTAAGACTTCCCATCGCTGAATCGCGAAGGAACGAGTGAGAAGCGCCCACGCTAAGCGGCGAGGTTGAAGACTGAACATAAAAATCATGCGCATCAATACGATGACGGCCATCATAGCTATACTCATGAAATGAGAAGTCACTCCCATCACGTATCATCCCATTCGGGAAACCGTACGTGGTAAGCGCGCTTTCCAATGCCCCTGAGTTGGAATAGGTCAAATCCATCTCCAAGAGCGGCAATCCACAGAGATCGGGATCCCATCCATAACCATGGATATGTTGACCGCAGTACTCGTCGGCCCTTCCGGAATTGACCGGCTGACCGTTGACGAGTGTGAGCGCACTGTATTCCTTATGTGTCAGGTCATAAAAGTCATTATAACCTCGCGTTTCCGTCATATTGTTTCCGTAATGCGCCGCGAGCGCCTGGCCCAACCAAAACGATTCCCCCTTAACATCACTGTTAGATGTCGTTCGGTACGCCGACGAAAAAATCTCCCGCCCCCTTCCATCGAACTCCCGGAATACCTCAAAGTCCGAATTTACATAAGTCGCGACCTCAACGGAGGTAGGATAGTAGCCATAATAGTGATCGGCTACATACGTTTCCCCGCCCACATCCAAGCTTTCGCTTATGACGTTACCCAAAACATCATACTCGTACCCCCTGACCACACTAAAATCTTTCTCCGTGAGCACCCCGTTAACATTCTCGATGTATGCCGCATCCTGATGGGAACTTAGCGGGCTGGTCGACATCATCGAAGAAATGCGTCCCAGGGAATCAAAATCAAAGGTACGCAGTATGTCGATATCGTTAGAGACCGACTCGATATCCCCCCGGGCATCATAACTAAAGTAAACCGCGTCGTCGATACGGTCGCGCTTGGCGGTGATACGATCCAGGTCATCGTAGAGCATCCACTCATAGGGAGCCCCACCGCCATTCGGCAAAACGCTCGTCGCGATGGATGCGATCTTTCGCCCGAATGTATCGTACGTCACATCTGTGACCCCCCCCTCGGGGTCAATAATTTCCGACGGACGATCATAGTCGTCGTAGGAATATAGCGCACAGTTCGTCGAAGCGTCCAACGCGTCCACTGCGCATGACTCCAGCACGTTACCGACAAAATCGAGGCTTCTATAGCTCTCTCGCCCACGCGAGTCTTTTACTCTTAGCGCCCTTCCCAAAACGTCGCGTTGTACCGTGGAAGAGCGCAAAGACCCGCTGGCGCCTGTCGCCGTCTCCACCAAGGGCTTTCCATAGCTATCCAATGTTGACTCTTTCGAGATCACTGCCGGATCTTGGCTCAACTGCAGTCCGGGCGTCGGCCACTCGATACCAAATGCGTACCTCATCGCTTGATATCCATCTCGGACTCCTACCGACGAATGCGAGTCCCCGACTCCAGTCCAGAGGTTGGAGCCATCATACGTGCCGGTAAACCATTGATCGCTTTCTCCCGTGGTGCGAATACCATAAGGACGCCCATCAGGAAGACGAAGAACCTGACGCTCTAGGAGACCATCCTTAAGTTCTTGAACAAGCTCACCAAAACCATTGTAACTCAAGCGTGATTCACTCGTGAGATTATCGCTCCCGTATATATTGCCGGCAAAAGCCCTCTCTACTAATTCACCTTTATAGGAATACTTCATATCCCAGATACTGCCCCGTGGGTCCTGATAGGTAATGAGGTTTCCGGCAGAATCGTATGAGTAAAGCTCCCACTCAGACGTACCGTCATATCCCGTTACCCCCTGGTACACTGGATTCTGGTTAAGATCATACTCAGTTGTGAACACCTTTCCGGAAATTCGACCATTATAGGAAGTTGCAGAGTACTCCTCGAATGACACAACAGATCCCAGACTGTTGTAAAGATAGGCCGATACCAGCCCGCCCCTTTCTTCACTGGCAAGGCGCCCCTCCCCGGTGTACGAAAAACGGGAAAGTCTACAGTCTTCATAGGCATATAAATCTACGCCTGCCACCATAGACTCATCCACCACCGTTTCTGGCAAGCCATCGAACACCACATCGCATCCACCACTTACCCGCGCCTCGCCTTCCAGCAAAGGCTTTCCATAGAGATCCACGACCCTTCGTCGATCGGAGAGAGGGCTATTCGGCCCGTATTCAATCACCGCGCGACGAACCTCCGAGCCATTAGGCGTGTAGGCAATCGCGGTGATCGCCTTCGAAGGATGCGACACAGCTACGGGATATCGATCACCATTATATGATATGGTCACCACACCTTCAGGACGATACTCTTTAACGACATCTCCCTTAAGGTCATATCTGTAGCTTTTATGAGATGTTCTCCCGGTACCATTAAGCACCTTTTGCAAAACACTCTTTTTCACACCGAGATTTAAGAGCGTTGAATACCCCGTTCCTTCCGAACACCCCTGCGGCAATATGAATGCGAAGGGGCCCTGAAGACTTCCACACCGACGGGACTCCAGCTCTGCATCCAGCGTAGTTTCATAATCGTCGTTACTCCAATTTGTGTACTCCGTACGCCCCCTCAGGCCTCGGCTCTGCGCGTGGCTGTCAAACACACTAATATCCGGCTCGCCAGCGCCCGCACCAAATTCGCCTTTGGGGTAGTAGTAGTGCTGTATCACTTGTCCAGAGTCTTTCTCTTCACGGATAAGCTTACCAAACTCTGACCAGGCATACTTGGTTTCACGGGCCTGTTCGCCGGACACCACTCCTGCTACGGGATATATCGTTCTGCGCACCGGAAGTCCGAGTAACGTATCCCCTATACCTCCCTCAACATTATCTCCGTTTAGATCTCCTTCCCCTAAGGACACCGTAAATTGTGTTGTTCGTAAGTAATCAGCTTGGGATAAGTCGCCTCTGATCTCAAGATCGGAACTCAATTCATATCCCACCACAATCTCTTCCGACGTAGTGGGATCCACTTCGATGACTGCCTGATGTCCGAAGTCCCAACCCCAGGCAATCAGACCCATCATGTAATTGGCCAGCGCAGAACTGTTCCCCTGGCCATCCACGAGCCCTGCCTCCTGATAGTCGTAATCTACGGCCTCTTGGTGGGCGAGTATCCACTCATCGGTATCCGTAACCGCATATTCATTCATTGAGCTAACTTGATTAAAAAGCGGCTCATATTCGAACTGAACTCGACGCTCTTTAACATGCGCCAGAGTTCCGCCACCCATCTCCAAGGCAGCCGGAGATTCAAGCACTATTTGAACCTCTTTGACATTATTTCTTCGCGTCCAGTATCCCGGCTCTACGACATGAGGCGGTATATGATAGTCCACCGGAAGATAGAACACATTACCGTCTTGATCTTCTCCCTGCACTACCCCGGGCACCACGTCCTCGTCCACCCAGTCGTTATCATAATGATATAACGTATACCCATACTGAAGAGTTTCATCATGAAGTTCAGATTCGTAAATCAGATTACCGTCTGAGTTATACTTATTCCTGATGGCTACGTATGACTGATCTTGATTCACATTTCGCGGGGTAGTTTCGAGAACAACCTGTCCCCGATAATTCAACCCCCGCACTGTTTCAATGCCATCGCGGTTCACGGTCTTCACCCATTCGCATACGCGATTTACGTCCTCCCCCACTCGCTCTCTAGATCCTTGAGTATAAAATGACGAGTAACCGGGAAAGGGAACAAAGGGGAAACCGTCGCCGATGCTAGGATTCATTTCAACATGAGCAACAAGTCCGTTATGCGTGGGATCTCCCACGTTCTTTGCCGCAATCGTCGAGCACGGGATCGCCGTGATCGTGATTTCACCAGCATGGGCAGGATCACGTTCGTGGTATTTAAAGGGATTGGCGCCGGGCAACGCCATCCAAAATGGCGAGGAATGGGCGATACTACAGCGTTGTGATTGATGCTCAAATGTTTCCGAATTGCATGTCGTAAAGGGAACAGGATCTTCATGAATGAGGAGTTCCGTCATGCATGCAGGATCGGTACTGGTGGTGCAGAAGGTTTGATCAACCAGGGTTTCCTGAACAATATCCCCAAAGAACTGCGTCACAGCGGGATGGGACAACATCTGATTATCGAGTCCCGAATAGTATTCAAATCCGTATGAGGGAAAACCCGTCACCCAGTTACTGGGAGGCGCCGAAACATATACTCCGCCGAACTTTTGTTCGATAACGCGATCAAAATTTCTGTGAAAAAAATCCGTTTCATAAGAGTTTTCGATCGCTACATGCCCCGTATCGACAACCCGAATGATGTTATCAGCAAGGCCAGCCAGATAATTTTGAGCTGACCTTTCTCTTAAAAAGCAGGGATTTCCGGGGGTTGTAGAAGACGTTCCTCCGCCACCACCAATCGAGCCAACGGAGCATGTATCTTGTGACACCGCATTTTGCACCTGACCAGCGTACGTCGGCGTCATTGTACACCCACGTATGCTGCTATAATAATTTCCGTATACGGCGCGAACGTCCTCGAGTTCGGTCGCAGTCCAGAACGTGCTTTGGTCACTCCAGGGATATTTGTACTCCAGGGTACGTTCGGTATTTCCCGGGAGCTCGGTGTCGGCACGGAATGCACCCGTCAAATACATATCGGCCAGTCGCGCCGGATACTCTGAACTATCCGGCCGATTGTATTCGAACTCCAGCCTGGTTCCCTTCGGCCCGGAAACCGCCTTCAGCAATCCATAACGAAAGAGATTCTCAACATTAGTATTACTGCTTGGTGGCAGAGATTCCTCGTATTCGAAAGTCAACTCTCGGCCGTGATCGTCCCGAACTCGCGTGGGTCGCATCATATGCGTTCCCTGCACCGATTCCGGGATGAAGCTGATCATACGGAGACGCTCACCGTATTCAACTGCCTGCGCCAGATTATGAACCATAGGATAACAAGACTTACGAGGGGCTGCTCTGTTACCGAATGATCCACAAGGCAATTCTGGTGTATCGATAACGGGTACATTTTCTCCTCCCACAACAACGGTAGCCGGCACGCCGTCCGGACTTACGTCGAGCTCAGCCAAATCTCCCAGAGAATACGCGAGCCAATCACAAAAACGATGGTCGTAGTTTTCCTGTTGATTGATCTCTTCGCGATCCCGCGCGTTGCAATACGTATGGTAAAGCGCGCCGAGGGGGGTGAACTCATATTCGAGAGTCACCTTGTTTTTAAATCGATCTTCAATCGATTCGAGATAACCGTACTTTCCAAAGGTACGGATGGTGCCGTCACTTGTCCGGTGTTTCCAGCCATCTTTAGTCGCGATCACCGTGCTGGTGTCTCCAGCCTGAGGAGTATAGATCGTCTGGGATGCCTGCCCGCGATCGCGATAGAATATCCGGGTCCCCTCCGTTCCCTCCTCATACAAAATGCAATTAGGAGAAATGAGGTTTTTCGTACAATAAGGCGCAATCCAATCCGGGGCGTTCGCTTCGGTAATGGGGACGATTCTCACGTCATAATTATGCGACCAGTTGCTCCCCATCGTTCCTCGGTAATCGGATTTGGATCGATAGGTACGCTCAAAAGTAAGATCTATCCCCTGGCCATCGAAGACAAAATCTACAATTCTATCCTCGAGCCCCCCGCTGCCCAGCAAAACGGGGTCTCCGTCCGTAGCGCGCTCGTTTCCGGGCCCTTCTCCCGTTCCGTCACCATCACCATCACCATTACCATTACCATTACCTGATCCAGCGATTTCTGTTGCATCATCTCCATCTCCACCCTCCCCCGGTGAGTTGTAGTCTGGCTCGTCATACTCCTCGAAGGCACGGATATCCATCCCCTCGTAGGAGAAATCCTTCACTTCGCCCTCTCCTTCACTTGACTCGTCACCTGACTCTCGCGGATCCGCTGCCAGCGCGTCTCTGAGTATTGATTCACGGCAATGGCCATCGTCATTACAATGAACGCATCGCACGACCCCGGGCGCCATCCTGTGACAAGCGCCATTTTCGTAACAGGCGACATCGGGTCCGGGGTTTCCGTATGCACATCCCATCACATGGTCGATCCAGAACTGGTTTGCATCATCTTCTACCTCAGGAGAAAAACATCCCGGGGCTTCTCCATCAACATAATTACAGTATTCAGGAACGGGATAGCCGTCGCATTTATCGACAGTGAGCGAGGATCCACCCAGACCAGTTGTGAGCTTACCGGAGACCCCTGACGATGTAGGGCCAAAACACCCGGCAGTATTGACGAACTCCCCGATTCCCAGGCCTCCGCATTGCGCGGGTAGCGAGCCCATCGCGCCACCAATACGCGCACAGAGCGGATCGATGCCGCTTTTGTTGGGCGCACACGAATCCTCCCCGATAAATGGAGTCGATTGAGGAGTCGGTGTCTCCATGCACCGAGCGAGGTCGACAACCGTGCATATCTGGCAGGCCACTTCTTTTTGCGGCACAGGCAGCGGAATGGGGTTCACGCCCTTATTTGAAAATTCATTGTAGGAAGGAAGGGAATGCACAGGGCGAATTGGTCGACCGCCATGTCGGGGATGCGAAGCACCCCACCCACCAAAACTCGATGGAGGAGTTTGAGTTCGATCAATGTAGGTTCCGTTTCGAAAGTTGAAGTCGATTCCGGTGTTTGGAATCGAGACCGTTTCGATAGGGAGCGTGAACATACAATCCGGCTGATCGTCGGGGCAGCCGGACGGCCCAACGGGAACAAGACCACATTCTATCCCTGTGATCCCCGGTGCGTTGCTGTTGAGCGTACAACACTCCCCCAACCCCACTCCCCGAAGGCCAGTGGTGTGCATAGTAACCCCATCTACCTGTCCATGCCCTACCCATGGCGATATGCCCGCAAGATCGGCGTGAACGTACATGAAGTTTTGTGATTCCACGCGCGTCTGGTTTGACCCGGGAACCCATGCGGCATCAAACGTGACGATGAACTCTGTGCCACTGAACCATACAGATTCATACGGTGGTTCCGGTCCGTAGTAGTCGAACTCGATCCCCGTTACGACGATATCATTAAGAAGCGCATTGGTTTCAGCAACGCCGTCGAGAAGATTAAGAGGTGCCTCATCGAATCGAACAGGAAACGCATCCCCAAGAAGTTGCGCCCCTCCTTCATCAAAATACCAATGCGTCAACAAAAAATGGTACGCGAAGGTCTCGAAAGGAATGATGGTTACCGTGCGCGTCAGCGCTTCCTCCCCCTGCGAAAGGGCTACAATCGACTCCTCCACACCAATCGTGGCAATATTTTCCGCGGGCATGGTGGGCGCCGGCGGAGTTGTTTGCTGCGCGACTGCCGACGTAGCGAGAAACGACGTAAGCAAAACAAGGAAAAAGAGAATTCGGTACGACATACAGCCCTCGGGACGGTCGAGGTTGGATTATTTTCTTATTCCTTTCAGCATTATTAAAATTTTTCACAAATGTCCATAGGTTTTAAAACGAGTCCCAGAACAAGGACCACCCTCCTGCAAGGTATTGCACCTATTCAAAAAAACGTCATCTCACTAAGATTATCCAGTGGGATGATGAACAAAACCTTAGCCAGCAAGCCTCCGGATTGACTATTTTTCAGCCCTCCTTCGCGTGAAGGCTATTCTGACGAATCAGGATGGATGCAACGCGAGAGGAGTGATGGAGGGCACAACGCCGATGGCGCCCTCCCCCTAGTATTTACTGCCCCATCGTGCCCCTCCGAATGAGGAGCGCTTGCCTTCCTCATCACTATTCTATCCGCGACTACCCCGGCCGAGCCCGCACCAACACCTACCTGCCCCATAAACGCCGGCCCACTCGCCAAGGTCTGCCCCCCAAACACCAGCCCCCCCGCAGGGAACACCCTGCGGGTTTTTTTCATGAAAACGCCACTATCCCCAGGGAAACACCCCTGACCGCCGTACATCACCCTATTCTTGCCCAAGAAACACCCCTGTACCGCCGTACATCACCCTTTCTTGCCCAAGAATCGCCCCTGTACCGCCGTACATGCCTGATTCTTGACCGCGAATCGCAGGTGTACCGCGGTCGCCGGTCTTTCCACCCCGCACGGCTCCCGATCCGAGCGCCACAGGGCGCACGCCCAGCAAGGAGGCAGGGATGAAGCCTGTAGCTTTAGCTACCGCGACGACGCAGCGACGACGCTGGCGTCGTCCTGGGACGTTCGGCACCAGCTGGCGACCTGATGGGCCACCCACTCCGGATCGTCGAGGGTTAGTTCGTGGCCGGCGGTCGGGTGCATGTGCAGCGGGGCGTTGAGCCGTTTGGCCAGGTGCCAGGCGCAGCTCGGGGCGACCATTGCGTCGCCCCCGGCGCCCAGCACCAGGGTGGGGACCGGGAGCGCGCCGGGGGCCCGGAAGGTGGCCGCGGCCAGGAGCTGCTTCAGGGCGTTGCGGCGGCGGATCGGGGCGTCGCGCGCAAACTCGGCGGCCTGGCGGGCGACGACCTCTTTTTCCTGAATCAGCGCCGAGGTGAAGTTCAGGATGCGGCGCTCCCGTTCCACCGGGTCCGGGTCGACCATGGCGCGGAGCATGTCGGGGAGAATCCGGGCGTTGAGGCGGCGCAGGGGGCCGTTGACGTCAGCGGCACTGGAGTTGATAACGACCAGGCGCGCAAAATCCTCGGGATGCAGCCGGCCCCACTCCATGGTGACCATCCCGCCCAGCGAGACGCCGAGCAGCCCCCAGCCCCCGGGGTGGAGCGCGCGCAGCGCGGCCAGGCGCTCGCGCATATCGCCCACGATGCCGGCCACCGTCACCGGACTCTCGCGGTCGCACTCGGTGCCCACCCCGGGCAGATCCAGGGTATGGACCCGGGAGCCGGGGACCTTCGCCTCAAAAATCTCGATAAAGGGGCCCCAGTGACGTTGCTCACGGGCCAGGCCGCGCAGGATCAGCCAGTTCTGGGGTGGGGGGGTCTGCTCAAGCATCGCTCTTTTCCTTCTCGGGGGGCTTCACGCTGCCGGTGGAGGGGCTTGCCGCGGCCTTCGCGGTGCGCGTGGTCTTTTTGGTCTTTTTAGTTTTTTTGGTGGTTTTGGTCGTCTGGGCCCGGGTCGTCTTCGACGCCTGGTCAGCTCCGGGGGCCGTCTCGTTGGTCGGCGCCTCCCCGGCGGGGGCGGCCCCGGCGGCGGCCGGCAGATGAGTAAGCGCAAACGCGTAGGCGTTCTTCCAGGCAAATTTCTCCAGGATCTGCTCCACCCCGATCTCGGCGATGCCGCGGGTGTGTTTGTGGCGCTCCAGGAGCTCGCGCAACGCCTCGGCCAGCGCGGGGAGTTCGGCGGCGGTGGGGCAGGTCTGGATCGGGTGGATAAAGCCGTCGAAGTCGGTGCCCAGGCAGATATGATCCCAGACCCGGAGTTTTTCCTGCGGGGAGTAGCGATCGTCGAGAAAGACGACGTCGACCAGGGCAAAAATCTGACGCAGGACCACCTCGGGCACCAGCGCCTCCTCGAGCTTATCGCCGGGCTTCATCCCCAGGATGCGCCGGTCCAGGTTGATGCCGGCCAGGCCCCCGGACTCGAAGATCACCCGCATGTCTTCATCGCTTAAGTTGATGCTCCAGGCGTAAAAAGGCCCGCGATGCCAGCGGTCGTGCTCGTGGTCCTCGTCGGCGATCATCTGCGCCAGGGAGGGCACCCCGGCGTAGCCCGAGTGGCTCATGACCACCGGGATCTTGGGGTAGCGGGCGCGGTAGGCGGCCGGCTGCTCCTGGTGCCAGCGGTTGTAGGGCTCGACCACCTCCCGGTAGTAGGTCTGACGGGCGCGGGCGCTCATGTGGCGCACATCCAGCGGGATGCGTCGGCCGCCCCGATCGCGCAGCTCCTCGTCGAGGTCCAGAAGCTCCCGCACCACCTTAAGCCCGCGCTCCGGGTCGAAATCCTGGTTGAGGCGAGCCTCCTGATCCATGATCAGATCGGCGGCATCGACCAGGCTGTGGGCGTGGCCGCAGAGGTGGTTGTCGAAGTGATGGGCCAGGGTCAAAAAGAGCACCGGATGCTCCCAGGCCTTCATCGCCTCGATGCGCTCGAGCATCACCTCCAGGCTCACCGGCCCCAGATCGCGGCCCACCGAGAAGACGTGGGCCCCCTCGATGGTGAGCACCACGGCCATGTCGTCTTCGTCGCGCTCCAGGACCGCGCGCAGGTCCTCTTCGCCGGTGACCACCCGGTAGGAGCCCTCGATCTGACGGGGGCCCCGGGCGCTTTCAAAGGCCACCTGCTGGCGCGTGCCTGCGCCGCGCATTAAGAAGTCGTACTCCCGCAGCAACTCCTCCCAGTAGTCGTAGGCCGAGCTGGACATGTGGGCCACGCGCGGCGCGTCGTAGCCCATGACCACCCGCTGCACGAGCTGGCGCAGGGGGCCATCGTTGCGCAGCAAGCCCAGGGCCTTTTTCGCCGCGCCCTCGACGTCGCCGGCGAGCAGCTCGGCGATGGCCTGGGCGGGTCGCTCCAGGCGTAGCCAGGCCCGGAGTTCTTCGGGGAAGGGGCGCTCATCGCCGGAGCCGCTGCCGATAAAGAAGCCCCGCTCAATCGGGGTAAAGCTCGCAAAGATCAGGCGGACATTGCCGGCCTTCATGCGTGCAAAGTTCGACTGCACGTAGTCCGAGGCCCGCTCCCCGGCCCGCTGATGCTCCAGGTGGCTCTCCAGCTCCACCCAGGGCTGAAAGCGCGCCGGGTCGTGCTCCTGCGCAGAGTTGCGCAGCCGGTTAAAGGCGTAGAAGGTTGGGTGGCAATGGATATCAGCAAAGGTTAATGGGTTCATCATGTCCTCAGAGCTCCCCAGATCAGCGGCATTCTCGGCGTCAAAGAGCGCCGACGCTACACCAGCGCCCGCGGCGTTGACAACGCCCTCCCCCGGGGCTGCGCCGGCGGTGGCGCCGGCGCCCGAGGAGCGTCAGGCGCTGAGCGTGGGGCTGCCCGGGGTGCACCGCCAGGTGGTCGAGCGGGGGGGGCGCCGCTTCGTGATTCTCGATCTCCCTCGGGTGGACGAGGCCTCGCTCCACGCGCTGCGGGCCACCCTCCAGGCCGAGCGCCCCGGGGCGTTGGCCGTGGAGCTCGACGCCCAGCGCCGGGAGTGGGTCGGGGACCCGGAGCGCTGGCAAACGCTCAACCTCCTCGACGTGCTCCGCGCCAAAAAGGGCACGCTGCTCAACGCCTATTTGAGCCTGCGCATCTTTCAAAAACGCTTTGGCTCCTTTGAGGGCGCCGAGCCCGGTGACGAGATGCGCATCGCTCTGGAGGAGGCCCAGCGCTCGGGGGCCACGCTGGCGCTGGTCGATCGCGACATGACCATCACCGGGCTGCGGGCCTGGCGGCGCACCCCCTTCTGGATGCGTCTGACGCTGATCTTCGCCCTGAGCTTTGGCTCGCTGCGGCGCAAAAAAGCGCGTCCCTCCGAGGCGCAGCGCGCCCGGCTGCAGCGCCGCTTTCGGCGCCTGGAGCGCTCGATGCCCGCGGTCAAGCAGGCCTTCGTCGAGGAGCGCGACGCCCATATGGCCTGTGCCATTGAGGCCATCGACGCCCCGCAGGTGGTGGCCCTGCTCAGCACCGCGCACGCCGACGGCGTGGCCCGGCACCTGGCCCGGGGCAGCGACCCGGCCGGCTGCCGCGACGCGGTGCCCCCAAAGAGCGTCCTCTCCCGGGTCTTTCCCTGGGCGCTCAGCGCGGCCATCGTCGGCGTCTTTGTGCTGGGGTTTGCCCTGGGCGACGCCGCGGCCCTGCGCGACGCGCTCTTGACCTGGTTTGTGATCAACGCCATCTGCACCGCGCTGGCCACCTGTGTGGCGCTGGCGCATCCGCTGACGGTGGTGGCCAGCGCGCTAAGCGCCCCGATCGTCTCGCTCAACCCGGCGGTGGGTGCCGGGATGGTCGGCGGGCTGGTGCAGCTGCTGGTGGCCCCTCCCAGCATCCGGGAGCTGGAGCAGGTGGGCGACGACATCGCTCGTCTCAAAGGCTGGTGGGAGAACCGCCTGGCCCGGGTGGCGCTGGTCTTTGTGCTGGCCAATCTGGGCAGCACCATCGGCACGGTGGTGGCCCTGGCGATGTTCCCCGATCTTTTTGGCGGGTGAAGGGGTGACCGGCAGGTCAGGATCGCCGCGCGGTATGGCGCAGCGCGTCAGAAGTAGTTGCCTAAACACCCTTGCGATACGCACTTTTTAACGCGTAAGCTCTGCGAACTTATGTGAAGTGAAAACAAATTCGCTGGAGTTTATTGTGTCCGTTTCGTCCCGCTCACGCCCCCGCTGCCTCCTGATCAGCCTCATCGCCGCCGCGCTTCTGGTGAGCGCCCCGGCCACCGCTCAGGACTCGCCAGAATCCCCCCCCGACACCGCCGACACCCGGGAGCTTCCCCCCGGCCCCGGAGAGCCCGAAGCGCCGGCGGCACCGGCGGTGCCCGCCAAAGACGAGACGCCCGAAGCGCCCGAGACGCCGGCCAAGCCCGAGGCGCCCGAAGCGCCCGAGAAGCCCGCCGCCGACCAGGCCCCGGGTGAGGTCGCCGCCGACCAGGCCCCGGGTGAGGTCACCCCGGTGCAGCGCGATGTGCCCGATCCCCCCACCCTGCCCCCCGATGGCTTCGACGCGCCGGGGGTGGTGGACACGCGCGCTCAAGAGCCCGACGAAGACCGGGTCACCCACGAGGTCACCAGTGAGTACCGGGTGCGCTCGCTGCAGGTCACCCCGGTGGAACTCAACGGCACCGCGGTGCGCGACATCGGCTGGACCGAGCAGCGCTTCCGCCTCAACGCCACCACCGGCCTCAAGGGCGTGGGCTCGATCACCGTGCAGCTCGATGCGCTCGACGGGGTGCTCTTTGGCGACAACGGACGCTTCCTGGGCAACCCCTCTTCCAACTCCGGGGTCTCGCTGGCGACCAAGCGCCCCAACCTCACCCGCTGGGAAATCGGCCTGCTGCCCGGCGGCGACCCCTTTGATCGCACCGACTACGGCCCGGTCCTGACCTCGGCCCCCCTGCTGGAGGTGAACTACCTCTACGCCGACGCCATGTTGCCCATCGGCCTCTTGCGCGTGGGGCGTCAGCCCTTGAACTACGGCGCCACGGTCAACGCCCACGACGGCGGACGCCACAACCGCTGGGGGGTCAGCCAGTACTCCGACGCGGCCGACCGCATCCTCTTTGGCACCAAGCTCGACGAGATCGTCAACACCCTGCGCCACGGCGCCGACCACGTCCCCAACACCTCGCTGGACGACGGCGTGATCCTGGGGCTTTTCTACGACTTCCATAAGCAGGACAACATCGCGCGCACCGACGACGATCTGCGTCAGATGGGCGCCAACCTGCAGTTTCTGGCAGCCGAAGCGGACTGGTTCGGCCTGGACTGGAAAGGCTTCCAGGCCTCGGCCACCGTGGTGCACCTGCGCAACGAGCGCTTCAACAGCCGCATCTACGGCTTCCCCCTGGCCTTTCAGACCGGGGTCAACAACGTCGACCTCCGCCTTCAGTTCTCGCACCAGCGCGGGGAGACCACCGAGATCAGCGAGGGCTTTGCCGCGCTGACCAACACCAACGTCGAGATGCAGAAGCTGGAGGCCTCCGGCGCCCAGGCGGTGATCGATGTGCACCTGGGACCGGTGACCCTCTCGTTGGAAGGCAACTACGCCAGCGGCGACGCCAACCCGCGCGCCGGCGACCCGGTGACCTCGTTTAGCTTCGCGCGCGATCTCAACGTGGGGCTCCTGCTCTTCGAACACGTGCTGGCCTTTGAATCGGCGCGCTCGGTGGGCGTGGGCCTGGAGAACCTGGCCGAGGCCGACACCGAGAGCTTCCCGCTCACCGAGATCCAGAGCGACGGACGCTTCAGCAACGCGATCGCCGTCTTCCCCCAGATCTACGTCGATATGCTCAAGACCGCCGAGCATAACCTCTTTGCCCGCGCCGGCGTGCTGGCCGCCTGGTCGGCCACCAAAGGTGGCGTGGTCGACGCGGTGCAGACCGCGCTCAACGATGTGGGCGGCCCCATCGAAGACAGCGCGCTGAACTTCCACGGAGGCGTCCCGGCCCGCTTTTATGGCACCGAGCTCGACCTTCAAGTAGGCTACAAATTCCGAGATAACTTCTTCTGGACCGTCGAAAGTGCCGTGCTCTTCCCGGGGCCGGCGCTCCAGGACGCCAATGGCGACGCCGTCCGCTCCTTCCTCGTGGAGAACCGTTTTGAGCTGCTCTTCTAAAAAAACCTGGTGGATGACTCGGAGCGCGCCGGCGGTGCTGGCGCTGATCACCCTGCTCACGGCGGGCTGCCAGGAGTACGTGGCCCCGCCCGAGGTCGCGCTGGACCTGGGTGGCGAGCGCGTCGCCGCCGCCGGCGAACCGGTGAACCTGACCTTTACCAAAGCGGTGGATGTGGAGACGGTGGGCCTGCGCCTGTGGCCGCGAGAGCGCGGACTGCGCCGGGTCCCGACCTCCCCAGACGTCGAGCCCCTGGCGCCTACCTGCATGGTGTCCGCCGGGGAGTGCGAGTCGATGAGCGTGACCTTCAACGAGGAAGGCACCGAGGCCCTGGTGGCCATCGCCCCGGAATTTGCCCGGCCGGGCTCCTCGCTGATTCTGGAAGTCGTGGAAGGCTTAAGCGACTCCGAGGGCTTTGATACCGGCGTGGGCACCTTCTTCAACGTGCAGTTCGGGCTCTCCGGCGGCAACCCCGACGCCAACATCGCCTTCCAGAACGGCGTCTACATCCTGGGCGGCAGCCTGAGCGTCAGCGGACTCAACGCCGTGCTCACCCTGGTCAGCGATCTGCGGGTGAAACCCGACGGACGCTTCGCCCTGGCCGGCGCTAAGGGAGTCGTCGACACCGAACGGGCCGACAAAACCAGCCTGGACCCGGAGGTCATCACCATCGCCGATGACGACCAGAGCTGGGCGCTCTTTGCCCGCGGCACGGTCGTAGAAGATGACCAGGGAACCCGCTTTCTGACCACCGAGAGTTTTAACGTCTCGGTGCCGGTGCTGGGCGTGGCCACCGTCGAGCTCAAAGACGTGGTGCTCTACGCCGAGATCATCAAAGACGACGAGGGCAACGACTTCTTCGACGGGACGCTGACCTTTGGCGACTCCGAGGTGGTCTTCCCCAACAACGCGGTGGCGATCCCGGCTGGCGAGGCCGCACTGGCCGGCGGCCTGGTGCCCGAGGAGCTGGTGCCCGAGGGCACGCCCGATATGTGCACCGACATCTGCGGCGCGGTTACCGGCCAGTGCACTCCCCCCGGCGGCTTCCCCGACCTGGATTTCTGTGAGGAGGTCCCCTCCGAAGAGTGAGGCCTGCTCCCCGCCTCCCCCCACGCAAAAAAGCCCGGATCATTCCGGGCTTTTTTGTGTGAGGCGACTGCCGTTCAAAAGTTCAGCGCATCCAGGGGAGCGCCTCTTTGAGCTTCTCTTTGGATGACTCAAACTTCTCCAGCACCTCCATGGCCCGGTCGCCGTACTTATCCATCAGCTGCAGGATCAAATCATCGTCTTCGCCGGCCTCGCCGCCCAGATCCGGGACCTTGCCCTCGGGGCCGTACATGCCCTCCATGATCTTGTGTACGCTGAATTTCACCGCGCCGCGGAAGGGAATTTTGGCGATCATGCCGTACATCGCCGCCTGCCCCTCGCTCTTCAGCTCGGGGTGGGCGCGCACATGGGCCACGGCCTCCTCCAGGTCCTCCAAAAAGGCCGGCACCGCCTGCAGGTGATTGGCCGTGACCGAGAGGTGAAAGCTGTTGGGGTTCTGCTGACGATCCAGGTTCCAGCCCTTCGCGTTGAGCTGATCGACGACCGCGTAGATATCGATCTCGGGGCTCTTCGAGGCCACGCAGACCACCGGCCCATCGGTGCTTCCAAGCACCTTGAGCCCTTCGATGCGACGCACCCCGGTCTGCAGAGCCTCCACCGCCTCCATCGTCTTGCGGGTAAGCTCCAGATAACCCTCCTCCCCGATGGCTTTCATCGCCGCCCAGGCCGCCGCGATCGGACCGCCCGGACGAGTGCCGGCGACGGTCGGTGAGGGATAGATCCCGCCGGGCCAATCGGTCGACACGTAGAACTGGTGCTTGAGGTAGCTCATGTCCCGGTAGAGCACCACCGAGGCCCCCTTGGCCGCGTACCCGTACTTATGCACATCGGCCGAGATCGAGGTCACCCCGGGCACCCGGAAATCAAAGAGCGGCAGGTCGTAGCCGAGCTTCTCCATCCAGGGCAAAAAGAAACCGCCGAAGCAGGCGTCGACGTGAAAAGGAATGTCTTCTTTCTTTGCAAACGCCCCGATGGCCTCGATCGGATCGATCACCCCGTGAGCGTACTGCGGCGCCGAGGCCGCAATCAGCGCGGTGTTGCGGTTGACCGCCCGCTTGAGCGCTTCCACGTTGACCCGAAAATCCTCGCCGAGCTCCACGTAGCGCACCTTCATCCCGAAGTAGTGCGCCGCTTTACCAAAGGCCACGTGGATGGACTTTGGCGCGACCAGCTCCGGCTGCCCGTTGAAGATAAAACGCTTCTTTTTAAAACGTTCTCGGGCGGCCTTCACCGCCATCAGAATCGACTCGGTACCTCCCGAGGTCATCGTCCCCACGACCTGCGCATCGCCGTGCAACATCGCCGCCGACATGCGCACCACCTCGGACTCCATGCGCTTGAGGCTCTGAAAGACCATCGGGTTGAGGCCATTCTCACTAAAGAACGTGTTATGGGCCTCCTTCAGAAACTCGTAATGCGCTTCATCGGCGTAGTAGACCAGGCTCCAGGTACGCCCCTGGCGCCAGTTGCCGTCCTGATCGCGAAGCTCGCGCATCTGCTCAAGCAGCATTTTCTTATCGAGCCCCTTCTCGGGGATGGTCAGGCTCTGGCTCACGTTCGAACTCCAGGTATCGATTGAATGATCGGGGATTCGCCGCGTCCCTTAAACCACGGGCCCAAAAGACGGATGCTTTCCTCGCGCGATGACAGGGCCTATACTCTGCGAGCTTTCTGACCGATAGGCAAGCGCCGCCCGGCCCCGGGATCGACTCCCGGCGGTGAGCGCCACGCCCCTGACCCCAAGGACCTCCCACGATGCGACACACACTGGCCGCAGCCCTTCTGATCACGCTCACCCTGGGAGCCAGCGTCGCCACCGCCGACGACACCCGACTCGCCGCCGGGGAGATCCTGGTGGAGACCTCCGACGTGTCCGGCAGCGACATCCCGCGCATCACGGTCACCGCCGTGGTCGACGCACCGCCATCAAGGGTCTGGGCGGTTGTGAGTGACTGCGCCAACTACAGCAAGACGATGCCACGGATCGAAGAGTCGCGGTTAATCCGCCGAGAAGGCTCCACCTTCGTCTGCGAAACGGTGGTAGGGCTGCCCTTCCCGCTGAGCGATCTGCGCTCCACGACCACCGCCACCCACACCGAGGGTCCCAACGAGTGGCGCCGCCAGTGGTCGATGATCGAGGGGAACTACCGCTTCAATAATGGCTATTGGAGCCTCAAACCCTACGGCGACAACGGGGAGCGCACCCTGGCGGTATACTCCGTCCACGCGGCCCCGGAAGGCTCGGTCCCCGACTGGATGCGCCGCCGCGCTCAGGAATCCTCGATGCCCGGCGTGCTGGAAGCGGTGCGAAAAGCCGTCAAATAACGGCCGGTCTCGGCGGCTCGATCACTTTGGCAACCTGCGCCTATTCCTGCGTCACGGCTCCTCGGCCTGACGCAGGCGCTGGCGGAAACTCCAGGTATCCAGCCACTCATCCAGGCTCATCGGCCAGGGGTGGCGAATCGCCGTGAAGATGAGCGCCGAGCCGATAAGACCCCCATTTTTCAGAAAGCTGGTCAGCTCGATCTGCCGGGCGGCAGCGTCGTCAATGGCCCAGAAATTGTGCATGATCAGCGTGATGGGCAGGAGCGCCAACACCACGCAGAGCACCCCGAGCACCGGGCGCAGCCCCAACGCCACGCTTATCCCTCCCATCACCAGGAGCACGCCGCTGACGCCCACCGCCAGCGACGCCCAGGGCACGCCCTTCTCGGCGGCATAGGCGCTCAATGAGCCCCACTGCCCAAAATGGTTCAGGCCCATAATCAGGTAAAAGAACCCGGCGACGATTCGACCCATCAAGAAGCTGCTCTTGCGCAGGTCGCTCATAGCACCTCCAGCGCGACAACGAACGAGCGTAGCACTGAAGAAGCTAAACACCCCGGGGAGCCGCCGCGCGATGAGGCTCAACCGGACTCGGCCCACCAGCTCGGATCCAGGTCTTTGAAGATCGGATATCGATCTTCAAGGACCGCTAACTCGGCCTCCACGAGCGTCCCCTGCTCCAGCATCGCCGCCAGCTCTTCAATATGACGCAGATGCCCGGACTGGCGCCGTTGAGCGTACTCCACGGTGGTGCCGGTCTTCATGATAAAGGCCCAATCACTGGCCTGAGCCAACAGGAGCTGACGACCGAGCTGCGCCAGCGCACGGGAGGTGAGCGGATCGGAGGGCAACCCACCATGGAGCGCCGCCCGCGAGAGTTCCACCACCCGATGCTCGGCGTTGCGCAGATGCCGATAAATCCAGGCATTTGAGGGATCGAGCCACACGCCAAAATACGAGTCTTCGCCCCAGGTCGAGGTCCCCGGCGTGGCCTGCTGCTGCACCGGCTCCTCGCTCAGGTACGAGGCCGGCGACGAGAGCACCAGATCGTCGTGATGGGCCGCCTCGCGAAAGACCGCTTCCAGAAAAAGCGGTCCCTCAAACCACCAGTGACCAAAGAGTTCCGCGTCGTAAGAGCAGGTCAGATGCGCCGGTCGCTCGCCAAGTTTGTCAAAAAGCTCGTTCCCCTGGTCTCGGCGCGCGTGCACAAAATGGCGCGCGTGATCCAGGGCGCGATTGCGAGCGACATCCGGGCGATAATACTCCTTTTCGCCCAGGCCCACCTCGCCAGTGACCCGGTGGTACTTCAGCCCGGTATGATGCCGAATACCATCGGGATGGATATAGGGAAGGACCACGTCCAGCGGCAGGTCGTAACCCAGGTCACGATAAAACTCGCGATAGTCATAGTCGCCCGGATACCCTTCGCTGGCACTCCAGACCTGCGCGCTGGCGAGCTGATCGCGCCCGAAAAACGCGACCCCCGCTGGCGAGACCAGCGATGCGTAGGTGCCGTAGACCGGCGGGGCATCGGCGGTGAGGATGCCCACGTCTTCCAGGCAGGCAAAGCCGATGCCCTCGTCAGCCAGGAGGCGATCGACGCCCGGAGCAAAAGCACACTCGGCGATCCATACCCCCCGGGGTTTGAACCCAAAATGACTCTCAAACTCCTGGAGTCCGGCCCGAATCTGCGCGCGACGCCCGGCGTCGCTCTCCAGAAAGGGTAAGATCGGGTGCGTGCCCACGCAGGTCATCAGCTCCAGACGCCCGCGGCGAGCGTGGTGAGCAAAGCGCGCAAGCACATCCTGTTGGAGTTCGTCCAGATAGTAGGTGCGCATCTCATCGAAGCGCGCCTCGTAAAAATCAGCCAGCACGGCCAGACGGGGTTCTTCCGCCCCCCGAGTCTCGCGATCGGCGCGGGCCAACGCGATCATGCGTTCCAGCTGCGCCACAAAGCGCTCGGCCAGCAGTCCGTCGGCCATCATCGCCAGCAGCGGGGCGCTCAGGCTCAGCGTGAGCGTGCCCGGCACCTGATCCTGCTCCAGACGATCCAGCGCCATCAGCAGCGGCAGGTACGTCTCGTGCATCGCCTCATAAAACCACATCTCTTCGAGGTGGTAGACGTCCTCGGGGTGGCGAATAAAAGGCAGATGGGCGTGAAGCACCACGCTCAGGTAAGTCTTCACATATCCCCCTTTTCACCGCGCAGGTCTTCACTCCGCATAAAAGCCATGGAGCTAAGCCGGGGCCCGGTCCCGGCGGCAAAACGCCCGCGCACCGGATGCCGGTGCTCCGTCGGCTCAAATCCCAACCCCCGCTCCTGCCAGCTGACCCGCACAAAACGCTCTGCCCCACTCCCCGGCGCACGCCGGGGCGCTCGGGACATCTCCGAGCACAGGATCGGCTCCCCACTCCCCACGACGTCTCCCCGCCAGAGCTCGGCCTGGTAGCGCGCGCCCGGCTCCTCGATCCGCACAAAACGCCCGGAGAGCGCTTCGTCCACCCGCCAGCGCTCAACCTCCAGACGTCGGGCTTCGGAGCCTTCTCGCTTGCTCAGGCAAATCCACAGCTCCTCTTTCAGAGCCGGATCCACCTCCCAGTAGACGTAGCCCACCTCCGGGTCGCGCCAGAGCAGCACCAGCTGCGTCTCTCCCCGTTGAGACATCCCATACGTCGTGTACGGCTGCTGCTGCGCTCCCATCGCGCTCCCGGTGCTATAGGTCTAGGGCTCCTCGTCGTCGGCCCTTTCTTCGAGAATCGCCTCGTATACCTCTTCGCGATAAATCGGCACATCACGTGGTGCGACAATACCAATACGCACCTGATTTCGTCGAATCTCTTTGACGACGATCTCGATCTCTTCCCCGATTCGAATCGACTCCCCGACCTTCCTGGTAAGGGTCAACATGGGCCCACTCCTTTCCGCGAGTGATGATTGGGTGATCTTCGACGCACAACGCGCCCATTCTTGGATTGACGCTCCTCTCACCCGAGCCGGCCCTGACGAGGCGTTGACTGTGAACACGCACCCGGCCGTGGCCAGTACCTGTTCGCATCCTCGGTCAAGATGCTCTTCAGGCATAACGCGTAAGTGCGCCACAATCATGCCCAAAACGCCGTTGGCCCGCGAGGGGAACCTCCAGATGCCGGTGTCGCTCGCTTCCTTGCCTGACTACCTGCACCTACATCGTGTCCCATCAAACACCAGGACGGAGGTCGGGTCAAAAAACTTAAAGAAAAACTTCAACCCTTAACTCCGAGCTCCCCTGGTCGGCCCGCGAACAGAACCATTCGGGGAATCGCTTGAGTTGCCAAGGTCCACAAGAAGACCATGGTGGCCCGGATGGCGAACGGAGGGAAGTTTTTAACCTCCTCCCGAAGCCTGAATCACTTGAATTCGCCGAGTTCCAGCCCCAGCGCCCGAGCGACCCGCCAGGCGTCGCGAGGCACATCGGTCGCCTGGCTGGCGCGGGGTCGGTAGTCCATCAGGCCGCGCAACCCGGCGGTGAGCCGATCGAGTTCACCTTCATCGACCCCGGCCAACGCCGAGCGCAATGCTTCATCGCTGACCTCCAACCCCCGGATCCGCAGCCGGGCCACCCCCTGGAGCGCGGCAAGTTCGGGAAAGTGCGTCGCCACCACGAGGCGATCGCCGGCGGCGGCGCGGGCCTCCATCACCGCGCGCGCAAACTTCGCGCCCTCCTGAGGATGGGTGCCCCTGCCGAGCTCATCGAGCAACCACAGGCGCGGGCTCCTCCCCTCCCAGTGTTTCACCAGCCGACGCACCTCTCGCCCAAACGACGAGAGCCCCTCGGAGTCCGACGCGCCGCCAGGCTCCTCGCTGCCCACGTAAATCAGGGCATGAAACGGCGAAAACACAAAGGAGTGGGCCGGCACCGGCAACGCCGCCTGAGCACAGAAGTGGCAGAGCCCCACGAGTTTTAAGAGCGCGGATTTCCCCCCCATATTCGGCCCCAGGACCACGGTCAGCGCCTCTTCGAGGGTCACATCAATGGGCTGCACCTGATCCGCGAGACGATCCACAAGCCCCGGATCGCGCCCGTGCGCCAGGTGCATCACCGCCGGTGAGGATGCCCCCGCGGACTCTGGCGCCAGCGTGGGCCAGCACGCCCCGAGTTCGGCTTTGAGGCGCACACGCGCCAGGCGCTCATCAAAGCGCACCAGCGCCTGGTGCAGCGCCTGAATCCGGGGAGCAAGGGGCGCGAGCCTCTCGGAAAGCCGCTTCCGCAGCGCCTGCTCACACTCGGCCACCAGAACCTCCGCCCGGTCGAGCGCCTGCGCGGCGTCCGCCACCGGTGGCGCGATCAGATGCCAGGCGCCCGCCCGCCACTCCAGACGCGGATCGTCTGGCGTGGTCCCCGCCTCAGGACGATAGCGCCCTCGGAGATCGAAACGACCGCCGTAGCTGTCGCAGATCTCCGCCTCCAACGCCTCGCGTCGCCCCCGCAGTTCACGGGCTGCCTGACGCTGGGCCTTACGAGCCGCTGCCAGCTCCGGATCGAGCTGATCGCTTAGGTGAAAGCGCGCGGTGGGCCGGGCCTCCGGGTGCATCCCGGCCATGGCCTGGCGCAGGGCCTCCGCATCGGGATCGTCGGACAAGGGCAGACCATCGGCCCCCTCCACCGCCTCCAGAAGTGCGAGCCCGTAAAAGAAAAATCGCTTAATCTCGAAGAGTTCGGCGTCTCGCAGCACCTCGTGGAGCTCCAGGCGACGCAGCGCACGCTCCAACGTGGGGAGCTCTCGCAGGGCATCGGCGCTCGGGCGCTGGGCCTGTGGGCAGTCGTGATACCAGCGATCCAACGCGCGCAGCGCCTCGATCTCGGCCCGCCAGGCCTCGAGCTCCTCAGGGGCGTAGCTCCGGACGCGACTCGACCCAGCCCTGGCCGAAGCGCTGTAGGGGGCAAGGCGCGCCACAAAGGCCCGGGCCCCGATCACCTCCAGCGTAACCGGATCGGCAAAAGGCGCCTCCCCTCCCGGCTCCTCGCCATGCCCGCCCGCGGCCTGTTCACTCCATCTGCGCATCGTTCAGCCCTCCATCGAGACGGCTGTGACTATGCGACAGGCTCGCCGGACTTGCCAGATCAACCTCATCCGAGGCCACGCTCAGTCGGTGGTCGCGCCACCGGGGAACACAATCGTGGAGTAACACTCGTAGAAGCGTCGCTCGATCTCGGTGCGCATCTCGTAGAGTTCGGCCAGCTCATCAAAGAGCAACGCCAGGTAGGCCAGGCGCACCGGGTGGGGGCGATCCTCGCCCGTTGAGGGAAGCTCGTCGATGAAATGATCGAGCTGATCGAGAATCTGGTCGGCGTAGCGCTTGAGCCCGCCGATCTCCTCGACCTCCGAGCCGAAGATGCGCCGCACCCGGGGGTAGAGATGCTCACGCTCGCGCTCAAAACTGGCCTTGAGGCGCTGGCGTAACAGGAGCGCCTGGGGCACCACCTCACGCAAGATCGCGCCAACTTCAGCCTTGTCCTCGCGCGAGCGCCGCGCACGAGATAGCGCTCGCTCCATGGCATCAAGCGCCGTAAAGACTTCCATATGCGTGTAGGTTAGCTCCGAGAGCAGGCCCATCGTACACCTCCGCGTGCAGCTCTTCGTTTTTGTCGTAACTGATTGAAAAACAACACCATTTCAACAACCATTCCGCGCCAACCAGACAAATCTCGGCGCGCCGCGCACAAAAAAAAGCGGCCCCCTCTGCAGGGGACCGCCTTCTCAAGCTCGGTGCCTCGTCGACCTTATTTGGTCTTTTTGAGTTCCACCAGAATCTGTTTGACTACCGCCTTCAGCGTCTCAAACACGCCGGGCCCATTGGGCGCGATCGCGCTGGCCTCAAAGTCGGGGTACTTACCCTCGGGGTTCAGATCGGCGCGGAGTTCTTCCAGCGGCATGGCCGTGGGAAGGTCGCGCTTGTTGTACTGAATCACAAAGGGGATCTTGTCGATATCGTAGCCGTAGGCGACAAGGTTTTCTTTGAGGTCCTCCATCGAGATGATGTTGGCCTCTTTGCGGGCGCGCTGGCTGTCGGCAACGAACACCACGCCGTCGGCACCCTTCATGATCAGCTTACGACTGGCGCTGTAAAAGAGCTGCCCGGGCACCGAGTAGAGGTGCAGGCGCGTCTTAAAGCCACGAATGGCCGGCAAGCTCAGCGGCAGGAAGTCGAAGAAGAGCGTACGTTCCTGCTTGGTTTCCAGGCTTACCAGCTTACCGCGGGCGTCAGGGTTAGTCCCTGAGTAGATGAACTTAATGTTCGTCGTTTTTCCACAGAGCCCCGGCCCGTAGTAAACGATTTTGAGGATGATTTCCCGCTGGGCGTAATTGATGAACGACATAGGGACCTTCTCGTCACCGCGCGTGGCCTCCGCAAAACGCCCTGGGGCCGGGACGCTCGCATTAGCTGGTTCGAAGTCTCGAAATCGACATCGTCGAATAAACTCGCCGGCATGCCGCGAAGCGTTATACCACGAGGCGAAATCGTGTCGAATTAAATTTTGAACATCCGCGGGCCGACCACCCGGTCAACCCTGGAGTCTCTGGAGCATGCCGCTAAAGCCCGATGCATCCTCTCAAAAACTCCCCAAAACCACCTCAAATACTGCGTCTGGAGCACGGCGCCTCAACCCTCAAAAGGCGTCGTTGAACAGGCTATCGATATCGTCGTCGGTGATCTCGCCGAAAATGTCCATATCCTTGTTGCCATCTTTGGCTTTCTCGGCGACGGCGGCGATGACATCGGCCATCTCCGCATAGGCGCGCTTCACCCGCAGGCGCACCAGACCAAGGCTGGAGCGCTCATCGAAGATCACTACAAGGATCAGCGTGTCTCCGATCACCGAGACATGCAGATGCTTGTTCTTTCCTTCGTGGAAGTGAACCGGAAACTCCTCCTCGCCGAGCATCAGAGCGAGGCTACCGGTCGCAGCGGTGGAACCCGCCACCAGGGAGGCCAGGCCGGTGGTGTCGATGCCGGAGGTCTCGCCAGTCGCGGTGACCAGCTGCCCGTCCTTGTCCACGATAAAGATGGCTTTCGCGAGGGCATCGCGCACCAGGCGCTCACAGATCTCTGTGAGCTGCTGGTGCTCCTCTTCGTAAATCACCATCTGGGAACTGAGCATGGAGTTACTCCTCGGTTGCCTCCACACCGGAGGGTCGAGTCGGCGTCAGAATGACTTCAAGGCCAAGCTAGCACAGTGACCCACCCCACGCAACGCCGGGGTTAGGCCGGGGCAAGGGGGGAAAAACCCGCACGAGCTCTACATTTCCCGCCTCTGGGAGAGGGCGCGAGAGAGGGTCACTCGGTCGGTGTATTCAAGCTCACCGCCAATGGGTACACCACTGGCGATCCGGCTTACGGTGAGCCCCAGAGGTTTGAGAAGTCGCTGCAAGTAGAGTGCGGTGGCCTCGCCATCGACCGAGGGGCTGCAGGCCACAATCACCTCCTGTGGCGCCTCCATTCCCCCGGGCGGTGTCTGCAACCGGGTCAGCAGCTCGCGCAGCCGAATATCATCGGGTCCCACACCATCGAGCGGACTGATCAGCCCGTGCAACACATGGTAGAGCCCCCGAAAATCACCGGTACGCTCAATCGCGCGCAGATCCTGGGTGCGTTCCACCACGCAGATGGTGGTCGCATCGCGTCGGGGATCCCGACAGATCTCGCAGACCTGAGCCTCGGTGAGATTACAACAGACCGTACACAGGCCCACCCGCTCCTTGACCTCTACCAGCGCATCGGCCAACTCCCGGGCCATCTCCTCGCTCTCATTGAGCACAAAGAAGGCCAGGCGGGTGGCGGTACGCTCGCCAATGCCCGGCAGCTTACGAAACGCATTGACCAGGCGAGTGATGGGATCGCGGGGCTTCATCGGGTGGACCCGGGTACGGGATCGAGCTTCTTAGAAGAGGCCCGGGATGTTGAGACCGCCGGTGATCTTTTCGATCTCGGAGTTCATCATCTCGCCGGCCATCTCCATGGCCTGGTTGACGGCGCCAAGCACCATCTCTTCGAGCACCTCCACGTCGGCCGGATCGACGACGTCGGGGTTGATCTTGATCTGCAGGAGCTCCTGCTTGCCGTTGACCACGGCCGTGACCATGCCGCCACCGGTGGAGGCCTCAATGGTCTTATTACCGATCTCTTCTTGAACCTTGGTGATGCGCGATTGCATCTTCTGGGCCTGACGGACCAGGCTATTCATGCCGCCTTTCATCGCCATCGCTCCTGGGTGGGCGCAAAGTCAATTCACTTGGGATAGATCGCGCTGCCAACGGGGCAACACGAGGGGTGAGTTATACGCACACACCCCGAAGTGCGCAACGCGCCTTGACGCGATTCAGCCATCTTCGCCCAGACCCAGCAGCGCCTCGGTGATCGCCCGCACGCCCAGCTCCAGACAGCGCTCATCCACATCAAAACGCGGGGTGTGAAGCGGATGTACCTGCGCGCTGGCGGGATCTTTAACCCCCAGAAAGAGATACGCCGCGGGCACCCGGCGTGAGAAGGCCGCAAAATCCTCAGCGCCGAGCTGGGGCAGGTGCTTGACCATCACGCCCCCGTCGACCCGGGCCTCGATCAGGCGCACCACCTGCGCCTCCAGCCCCGGATCGTTGGCGGTGAGCCGGGCCCCGGGCACAAAGCGCAGCGTCGCGCGCGCCCCCATCGCCCCGGCGATCCCCTCGACGATGGCGCGCGCCCCCTCCTTGGCCCGCTCCATGGCCTCGATGGAGAGCCCGCGCAGAATCCCGGTGAGTTTGGCCCGATCGGCGATGATGTTGTAGGAGTTGCCCGCCTCGATCTTTCCGATCGAGAGCACCACGGCCTCCCGGGCGTCGGTCCGCCGGCTGACCACCTGCTGCAGGGCCACGATCACCTGGGCGGCAATCGCCACCGCGTCGACCCCCTCATGCGGGTAGGCCCCGTGGCTCTTCTGCCCCTCGATAACGATCTCCACCAGCTCCGACTGCGCCCACACTGCCCCGCCGGTGTACCCGATCTTGCCCACCTCCAGCGTGGGCATGCAGTGCAGCGCCAGGATCGCCTCCACCGCCGGGTTCTCCAGCACACCCTCACAAGCCATGCGCTCCGCGCCGATCGGCACCTCCTGCGGGGAGGCCTCCTCGGCCGGCTGAAAGATCATCTTGACGCTCCCGCGCAGCTCGGCTCGCCGGGCCATCAGCTCCCGCGCCACGCCCAGCCCCACCGTGGTGTGCACATCGTGCCCACAGGCATGCATCACCCCGGGACGCGTGCTGCAGTAGTCATGCTCGCTGAGCTCCTCGATCGGCAGCGCGTCGATGTCCGCGCGAAAGGCCCGGGTTGGCCCGGGCAGCTCCCCGGTGATCAGCGCGACCACCCCGGTGTCGGCGACCCGCTCCATCTGCGCCACACCCAGCTCCCGCAGGCGCTCCTCGATAAAGGCCGCGGTCTGATGCTCCTCAAAGCTGAGTTCAGGGTGGGCGTGGAGATGACGGCGCCAGCGCGTCAGCTCCGGATCGGTCTTCAGATGATATGCGCTCATCGGGGCTCTCAGACGGGAAAGGAGTTCATGGGTGGGCCAGGGGGCTCGCGGGCGTCGACGGACCAACGGGGAAAATGCCGCGACGCACAAAAATGTGCGCCTCGCTCGACAAACCCGTGGGGAGTAGGGCAAATGCCCCTACCTCTGTCAAGATGGCGCCCCGGTTGATTCCCCCGACGCGATGAGTTCGACGATGCCCTTCGCCCGCTCCTTCTGGTCTCGCTACGCCCTTGTGCTGGCCACCCTCCTCGTCACCAGCGGCTGCGCCACCTCGCTGACCAACCTGGCCCCGGCCCACACCCTGGACCCCGGCCAGGTGCAGATCACGGGCGTGGCCGCCGCCGACCTGAACACCGGCGTGTTCGATGGCACGATCAACGCCGGGCGAGCGGTCTACGAGGCGGTCCAGAACACCGAGGACCCCGTCTCGGAGGACGAACTGCGCACCCTCCTCGACGCGCTGCTGGTCTGGACGCTCCTGCGCCCGGGCTTTACCCCGGAGTTCGCCGCCCGCGTGGGGGTCAGCGACCGGGTGCTCCACGGGCTTGACGTGGGGCTGCGCTACAACGGCGCGGTGCTCAAACCCGATCTCCGCCTCCAACTCTTCGAAAGCCCCGAAGGCTCCCTGGCCCTGACCGCCCACGTGGCCTACGGCCACCACCTCTCGGTGGCCAGCTCGGCGGTGGAGTGGCTGGTGATGACCGAGTTTGAACGCCGCGACCTGGAGGCCGGGCTCTCGGTGGGCTGGGAGTATCGCGACATGATCAAGCTCTACGCCTCGCCACGCTACCTCTACTCCCGGATCAGCGTCTCTCCGAAGCTGCCCGCCTGGCTGGAAGGACGCCTGCCCCCGGAGTACCAGGACTACAACCCCTCGTCCTACTTCGGCGACTCCCAGATGCACTACCTCGGGCTGAACTGGGGGGCGATGCTCGGCTACCGCTACGTCTTTGCGCACCTGGATGTGACAATGATGCGCCTGCTTTTTCGCCCCACCGTCCTTGGCTCCCCCCGCAATTACGACGGGTGGATCTTCGCCCCGAGCGCCGGGCTGACGCTGCGTTTTTAAGGGGTTCGACCCGGGCCCTCAGCTCCCCCACTCCGAGCCCCAACCTCCCCTTCTGTCGAACGCAGATCCCCCACTCAAGCCCTCGACCCGGCGTTCTGCGCGTGCAGATCCCCCACTCAAGCCCTCGCCCCGGCGTTCTGCACGTGCAGATCCCCCACCCAAGAAGCCCGGCCCGCTCGGGAGAACCCCTTGCCCGAGATCGCGGAACCTGAGAAAAGAGGCAACATTCGCCTGGCGAGCACGACAACAGGGTAAGTCCCGCCCTTGCCCCCTCGCCACGCCCGGTCCCTGAAGGCCGGCCCTCCTCCTGAGCACCGCGCTATGAACCTCCCCGACCCCTTTGCTCCCATCGCCCCCTCGATCGATCGGGCGCTGCAAGACGTCTTTGGCTTTGAGGCCTTTCGCGCCGGACAACGCCGCGGCATCGAGGCGGTGGTCCAGAACAACAACACGCTGATCGTGATGCCCACCGGCAGCGGCAAGAGCCTCTGCTACATGCTCCCGGCCTGCGTGATGCCCGGACTCACCCTGGCCGTCTCGCCACTGATCGCGCTGATGAAGGACCAGGCCGACGCCCTGGAGTCCTTCAACATTCCGGCCACCTACATCAACTCCTCGTTGAGCTGGGATGAGCAGCGCCAGCGCCTGGCCGGGATGCGGGCCGGGGCCTACAAAATCGTGCTGGTCGCCCCGGAGCGCTTCAAAAGTCAGGTCTTCCTCGACGCGCTCGCCGGCCTGCCGATCGGGCTCTTTGCCATCGACGAGGCCCACTGCATCAGCCAGTGGGGACACGACTTCCGCCCCGACTACCTGACCCTGGGAGAGGTGCGCAAGCAGCTGGGCTCGCCAACCACCCTGGCGCTGACCGCCACGGCCACCCCGGAGGTCCAGCGCGACATTGCCGCCCAGCTCGGCTTTGAATCCCCGCGGGTGGTCGTCTCCGGGTTTGAGCGCCCCAACCTCTTCTTTGAGGTCTACCCCGCACGCAGCCGCCGCGCCAAATACGAGCGCATCGAAGCCCTCCTCGACCAGACTCCCGAGGGAAGCAAGGTCATCTACTGCGCCACCCGCAAGCAGGTCGAAGAGGTCGGGCGTAACCTGCGCGAGTCGGGCTACTATCCGGCCCTCTACCACGCCGGGCTCAGCGATCAGGAGCGCGACGAGGTGCAGGACGCCTTTATGGCCGGCGACGCCCCGCTGCTCATCGCCACCAACGCCTTTGGCATGGGGGTCGACAAGAGCGACGTGCGCGCCATCATCCACTTCAACATCCCGGGCAGCGTGGAGGCCTACTACCAGGAGGCCGGCCGCGCCGGCCGCGACGGCGAGTCGGCCCACTGCCTGCTCCTCTTCAACCGGGCCGATCTGCGCATCCACGAGTTCTTCACCGAGAACTCCTTCCCCGACCGCAAGCAGATCGAGCGCCTGTGGAGCCTGCTGCAAAAGCATGGCGAGGGCACCCACGCGCTGGATGCCGACATGCTGGCCGACCACCTCTCGCGGGCCGGCGACGATCGGGTCCATCCCTGGGCGGTGGGCTCGGCGCTGCGCCTGCTGGAGCGCGGGGGGCATGTGGCCTTCGGGCAGCGGGGCCCCACCCCCTGGCTCCAGGTGATGGACCGGGCGCGCACCCGCGAGCTGCGCGTGGACTGGCACGCGCTCGACGCGCGCCGCCGGGTCGATGAGGACCATCAAGAGGACATGGTTCGCTACGCCACCGGGCACACCTGCCGCCAGCTCTATCTGGTGCGCTACTTCAGCGATACGGCCGAAGACATCCCCCGCTGCGGGCGCTGCGACCGCTGCTGCGGACCGCCGAGCTACGCCCGGGACGCCGGCCAGGTGCGGGCCCCGATCGTCGTCAGCGAAGCGGCCCAGACGGTGCTGCGCAAGGTGTTAAGCGGCATCGCCCGCACCCGGGGACGCTGGGGCACGCACGTGGTCGCGGCGATGCTGCGCGGCTCGCGCGCCAAAAAAGTGGTGGGCGCCGGTCTCGACCAGCTCTCCACCCACGGCATCTTGAGCGCGCTGCGCCAGGACGACCTGGTGCGCCTGATCGATGTCTGCGCCCAGCTCGGGCTGACCACTCAGAACACCCACGGCTGCGTCTCGCTCACCGAAGAGGGCACCGCGCTGATGATCGCCAGCGAGCCCCTGCCCGCGCCGGTGGCCGAGGTGCTGGCGCGCCACCTGACCTCGGTGTCTGCCAGCCCCCGGCGCAGCGGCGCCCCTTCCTCTCACCAGGCCGCCGCTCGCCAGAACGAACCCCCGCTCCCCGCCCACCTGGCCGCCCACCTGGCCGACTCCGAGCTCGGCGAAACCTACCTGCGCACCTTTGCGCTGGCCCGGGAGGGGCATGATTATCAGAGCATCGCCGAACAACGCGGCCTGACCCCCTCCAGCGTCCTGCGCCACTTTCTCAAGCTGGCCGAGCACGGCTATCCGCTCCCCCTTCAGGACCACGCCGACGGCCGCCTTTTGCCGGAGCTTCGGGAAGTTGCCAGCGACTGGTCGTCTCATGATAAGCTTGCCGACCTCAAAGAACGCCTCTCCACCCCCTGCGACTACGATACCCTGAAGCTCAACCTGGCCATCGTCCTTCAGGAGCGCTTTGAACACCTCCAACCCCTGGACGCCTCCTGAGAGCGCGCTGACCCGCGCCATCGACTGGACCCTCGCCACCTCGGATCACACCCCCGAGCTCGAAGGGAAGCGCCTGCTGGTGGTCATCCCCGACACCACACGCCCCCTCGACCTGGCCGGCGCGCTCTACGCGGTGCTGAGCCACCTCAGAGCCGGGGAGCCCGCCAGCATCTCGGTGCTGGTAGCCCTGGGACTCCACCGCGCGCTGGCCCTCTCCGAGCTCCGCCCGCTGCTCACCATCTGCCGGCAGCTCGGCGCCACCCTCACCCAGCATACCCCCCACCATCCCCGGCTCTCGATGCCCGGTGCCGACGTGGGCCTGCTCAGCGCCCCCGAGGCCGACGCACTGGTGGGCTACCCGCAAACGCGCTCCGAACGCCCGCTCCCGGCGCTCCTGCATCCGATGCTCTTCCAGCACGATCGCATCCTGGTGGTGGGCACGGTGGAACCCCACCAGTACGCCGGGTTCTCCGGCGGGGTCAAAGCCCTGGCCATCGGCTGCGCCGGCGCCGAAACGATCGCCACCATGCACGGCCTGGAGCTCCTGCGTCACCCCGGCACTCGCCTGGGTCGCATCGACAACAACCCCTTCCAGGAGGCCCTCTGGCGGGTGGCCGACCTGCCCTGCCCGATCGACGCTCTGCAGATCGTGCCCGGCACCCCCGAGCCCCGCGCCCTCCTCTACGGCCCGGTTCGCCCCACCTTTGAGCGGGCCTGCCAGCTGGCCGGGGAGGCCTTCTTCTACCGCTGTGACGAGCCCCTGCCCTGGCTGCACATCCGGCTGCCCCCGAGCAAAGCCGACAACTTCTACCAGGCCTCGCGCGCGGCCACCTACGCCGCGCTCCTGGAGCACACGGCGCTGGCCCCCGGTGGCTGGATCGTGCTGGAGGCCGAATGCCACGAGGGCGTCGGCCGCGGCGATGGCGAGCGCGCCTTTGCCCGGGCGATGCAGCGGGGCAAAGAACGCCTGCTGGCCGAACTGCGCGGTCAGGCCACCTCGCCAGAGCCCCACGCCGGCGGCCAGCAACGCGCCTACGTGCTGGCGCTGGCCCTGGATCGTAACCCCGTGGCACTCATCACCCCCGAGCCCCTGCCCGAGCTCGACACCATGGGCATCCGGCAATTTCGCACCCTCAAAGAGGCCCACACCACGCTGAACCTTCCCCTGGTCCCGGGCGTCTCCCTTCTCGACATCTTCACCGGCCTGCCGGTGCTCGCCACCGACGAGAACGCCGGCCCCCCGCGCTGATGCCCGAGGAGGGGCCCCGCCGGTCTGCGACACACACAACAAAGCCGCCCCGGGTTCCGGGGCGGCTTTGTGTATCTCGGTGCGCTTAACTCAAACCTGGCTCAGCCAGCGCTCTTCTGCTCGATCAGCTCCAGGGCCTTCTCCAGGGTCATGTCGTCGGGGTTGGTTCCCTTGGGAAGCGACGCGTTGACCTTGCCCAGCTTCACGTAAGGCCCGTAGCGCCCGTCGAGCACGTTGATGGGCTTGCCACTATCCGGATCCTTACCCAGCTCCTTGAGCACCTTGCGCGTGCTCGCACGACGCCCCTTGGGCTGCGCCAGCAGCTCCAGCGCCTGCTCCAGCGTCACGGTGAAGACCATCTCCTGCTCCGGCAGGTTTCGGTACTCCTTGCCGTGCTTCACAAAGGGCCCGTAGCGCCCGATACCCGCCTCCACCGGCTCCCCATCCTCGGGGTGATCGCCCAGGGTGCGCGGCAGATCCAGAAGCTGCGCGGCCTGCTCCAGCGTCACATCCTCGGGCTTCATGCCCCGGGGCACCGAGGCGGTCGGCGGCTTCTTGTTGTCTTCGGTGCGCTCGCCCAGCTGGAAATACGCGCCGTAGCGACCGTTCATCAAGAAAATCGGCTCGCCCTTCTCCGGGTGGATCCCCAAGGACTCCGGTCCCTGCTCGCGCTTCTCCAGCAGCTTGAGGATTTTGTCGTAATCCAGGTCGGCCGGCGGAATGTCATCGGGCACGTCCACGGTCTTGGTCTCGCCCTCGACCTCGATCTGCACGTAAGGCCCGTAGCGTCCCACCTTGAGCGTGGCCGGGAAGTCCTCCAGCATGACCTCTCGGGCCAGGTCGGGCTCGATCTTCTCCTCGCCCTCGGTGACCTTATCGGCAAACGCGCCCTTGCGACGGTAGAACTCGTGCAGGTACTCGACCTTGGAGCCCTTGCCCGCGGCGATCTCATCGAGATCGTCTTCCATCCGCGCGGTGAACTGCGTGTCGACCAGCTCGCCGAAATGCTTCTCCAGAAACTCGGTGACCGCAAAGGCCATGTAGGTGGGCACCAGCGTGCGCCCGACCTTGCGCCCGTACTTCTCGCCAGCGGTGATCTTGCTCATGATCGTGGCGTAGGTACTCGGACGCCCCACCCCTTCTTCCTCGAGCACCTTGACCAGCGAAGCCTCGGTGTAGCGCGCCGGCGGCTTGGTCTCGTGACCGATGGCCTCAAGCTCATTGCAGTCCACGCTGGCGCCTTCCTGGAGCGCGGGCAGCAGGACCTCGCGATCTTCGAGGGCCGCTTCCGGGTCGTCGGCGCCTTCGACGTACGCCCGCATGAAGCCGGCGAAGTCAATGCGGTTGCCGTTGGCGCGGAACACGTAGGTGTGCTCCTCGTCACTGACCTTCAGATCCACGCGCACGCTGGTCTTTTTGGCGTCGGCCATCTGACTGGCCACGGTACGCTTCCAGATCAGGTCGTAGAGCTTGCGATCGCGGCCCTTCAGCCCCGACTTCTGCGGATGCACGAAGGCGTCGCCGGTGGGACGAATCGCCTCGTGAGCCTCCTGAGCCCCCTTGGACTTCGAGGCATACACTCGCGGCTTATCGGCCACGTACTCCGCCCCGTAGAGCTCGCTGGCGGCCTTGCGGGCCGCACCCAGCGCCTGCTGCGAGAGGTTCACCGAGTCGGTACGCATGTAGGTGATGAAACCGTTCTCGTAGAGCGACTGCGCCACGCGCATGGTGTCCTTGGCCGACAGCCCCAGCTTGCGGCTGGCCTCCTGCTGCAGGGTCGAGGTGATGAAAGGAGGCTTGGGACGGGTGGTGTACTGACGCTCGCTGATCTCCTCCACCGTCCAGGGGCGGCTGGCCAGCTGGTCGACCATCTTCTTGGCCTGCTTCTCATCCAAAAGCAGGACCTTCTTGCCTTTGGCGATCTGGCCGGTGTTCTCATCAAAATCTTTGCCGGTTGCCACCCGGGTGCCGTCGACCTGCTGAAGCACCGCCTCAAAAGCAGCACCCTTCTCGCTCATCTGGGCCTTCAGATCCCAGTACGACCCCATCTTAAAGCGACGGCGCTCCCGCTCCCGCTCCACCAGCAGGCGCACCGCCACCGACTGCACGCGGCCGGCCGAGAGACCGTACTTGATCTTCTTGCCCACCAGCAGCGAGAGCGGATACCCCACCAGGCGGTCCAGAATGCGGCGAGTTTCCTGAGCGGCCACCAGATGATCATCGACCTCCCGGGTGTTCTCCAGGGCGCGCTCGATGGCCGTCTTGGTGATCTCGTGAAAGACCATGCGGTGGGTCGGAACCTTGGGCTTGAGCTCGGCCAACAGGTGCCAGCTGATCGCCTCTCCCTCACGGTCTTCATCCGTTGCGAGGTAGAGGGCGTCGGCTTTCTTGAGCTCGGCCTTCAGCTCCTTGATCGCCTTCTTGGACCGCGGATCCTTGACCACGTAGACCGCGTCAAAGCCCTCCTCGGTATTGACCCCGAGGCTCGCCCAGGACTCTTTTTTATACTTCGCCGGCATCTGGCTGGCGTTGTCCGGGAGATCGCGGATATGGCCCAGCGAGGCCTTCACCACAAACTCCTTGGGCAGGTATTTTTGAATGGTCTTCGCCTTCGAGGGCGATTCCACGATCACAAGTTTCGACATAAGGGGCGTCCCGAGATTCGCTGTTCATCCATGTCCAGACTCCGCGGCTCACAAGGTCCAGATCTACGCGCTCAACCCGGGCTGGCAAGCTCTATCCTTGCCACCGGATCGAGGCATCAGACCCGTCGTGCGCTGACCCTGCGGTGGTCTTCATAGAGAAGAGCCCCGGGGTTTGTCCAGCGCCGCAGTTGGAGAGCCAAGAGATTGACCCCGGTCCCGCCGCACGGGGCGACCGCGGTCTCCGACCACAAAAAGAGCCCCCGAGCGCCGCGGCGCTCGGGGGCTGCAAAGGGCAACATGAGCCCGGCGACGGCGCGCTCAGCGCTCGTCGTCGGCGTCATCCTCCTGTTCGGCCGGCGCCTCCTCTGCGGGAGCACCGCCCGACTTCATCATCTTATAAAAGTCCCGCATCTGCGCTTCGAGCTGCTCGGTCGTGAGGTTGGAGAGATCCATCTTTTTGAGTGTCTCCTCGTCAACGTCGGGCATCATGCCTCGGGGCAGGTTTTTCATGATGTTGGGCGCCTGCTTGAGCGCCATCTCGACCAGGGGTTTAAACGCGCCGCGGATGTTGCCCGAGTCATCAAAGAGCTGGTCGAGCATGCCAAAGGGATCGCCACCGGGCAGCTTCGCGCCGGCGCCGGTACCATCGCCGCCGGCCCCAAAAGCGCGACCAAAGGCCGAGGGATCGAAGTCTTTGCCCAGCGCCTCCAGAAGCGAGGTATCCAGCGCGGGCATCTCCACCGAATCGTAGGCCGGACCGAGCAAAAACATCGGGAGCTCCGGCGCCGCGATCTGGGCGCGCTCCAGGTCGGCGCCGGCGGCCTCCTCATCGCCTTCCCGCTGATAGACGACAGCGCGCACGCTGTAGGCGTCGGGGAGGCTGGGATCGAGGAGCACCGCACGCTCCGCGGCCTTCTTCGCCGCCTGAAGCTTGTCCGCGGCCAGCTGCACGCTGGCGAGTTGCACAAAGGCAAAGGCCTCGTCGGGATAGGAATTGGACGCGCGCAGCGCGTCTTCCCGGGCCAGGCGATGCTCCCCACGCACCAGGCGCAGATGACTGCGCATCAGGATGGCTTCCAGCGCAAAGTCACTGCCCTCGCCAACCGCAATATCGAGCAGGCTGAGCGCGTCATCGATCTGCGCGCGCAGCATATGCAGGCGAGCCATCGCCAGAGCGTAGTCCGGGTCCTCAGGCTCCAGCTCGCGGGCGGCGCGCAGATCGCGCTCGGCGGCCTGGATCTCGCTCAGACGCAGGTGCACCTCACCACGCAGCGCCAGAATCTCGGCGTTTTCGCCATCAAAGGTCAGCGCGTGCGTAAGGTCGGCGCGGGCCTCCTCGTACTCCTCCAGCTCCACGGCCACCAGCGCGCGGCCCATAAGAATGGCCGGGTCATCACCCTCTCGGCTGATCGCCTCGTTGAAGTAGGCCTGAGCCGCCTCGGGCTGATCGAGCTGGTAGCTGGCCCAGCCGGCTACGGCCATGGTGGCTCCGTCGCGCCAGCCAGCCTTCCAGGCCGCCTGGGCATCGGCCAGGGCGTCATCGAGCTCGTCGAGGTCCAGGTGCAGCTCGGCACGCCGGCTCAAGAGCCGCCCGCGCAGCAGGTCATCATCGCTGCGCTCCGAGGGGCTCTCGGCGCCCGGCCCCATCATGTCGATCATCGCGCTCAACCGGCTCACCGCCTGATGCGGCGCTCCGGCCTCAATCAACGGATTGAGCTCGGCCTCAAGCTGCGACCACATCGCCTGATGCGCCTCGGAGAGCTGCTCGGGGGCTTGCTTCACGTCACTCATCTTCACCACGTCCGTCCAGGGGCTGGCCAGGGCGTCGACACCCTATCGACGGACGCCCGCTCTCAACACGAAAGCGGGCGTCCTCTGGCGAGCTTCAAGGTTGTGCGGCGCCCGGGGCGCCGGTGTGCAAAGTGCAGCAGCGGCTGCTTACTTCGCCGCGCTGGCCTTTTCAAAGAGCTTGCGCAGGGGCTGCTCGCCCTGGAAGCCCAGCATCACGTCCACCACGTCGTTACCGCGCATGGCCACGACCATGGGGATGGAGCGAGCGTTGAACGCCTGGGCCAGCTCGGGCTCCTCATCGATGTTGATCTTGCCAACCTTGACCTGACCGTCAAACTCGCCAGCGAGCTTGTCGATGACCGGGCTCAGTGCCCGACAGGGACCACACCAGGGGGCCCACAGGTCGACGATCACGGGAACATCGGCGTTGACCACTTCGTCATTGAAGTTGTTCTTGTTGAAGGTATGCGTCGTCACGATGGACTCCTTCTGAGATACCGTGCGTCAAGCACGTAAGTCGTTCACTGGAAGTTTGACCCGCTCGCCAGTCGAGAGGGCCATCTACCTTAAAGGATGCAGCCGGACCCGGGGAGGTTTCAATTCTCCTGATTCGAGCCCCAGGGGCGGCCGCCGGTGCCAGGCACCGGCGCCCTCCTGAATCACTCCCACCCCTCAAGGGTCTGGCGGATATGCGCCAGAAACTTATCGGCGGTCGCCCCGTCGATCGTGCGGTGGTCAAAGGACATGCAGAAGATCGCCGTGGGCCGCACCATGATGGCGTCGGTCTTCTGATCGACAACCACACGCTTTTTGATGGCCCCGGTGCTGATGATCGCGGTCTGAGGCTGATTGATGATCGGCACGCCGAACTCAGGCCCGAAGATGCCGTGGTTAGAGAGGGTAAAGGTGCCGCCGCGGACCTCATCGGGCTTCAGCCGCTTGGTGCGGGCGCGCTCGGCCAGATCGTTGATGGAGCGGGCAATGCCCAGCAGGCTGAGCTCATCGACGTTACGCACCACCGGCACGATCAGCGAAGCCTCCAGCGCCACAGCCACCCCCACGTTGATGTCGCCGCGGTAGAGCAGCTGGTCGCCATCCAGCGAGGCATTGACCACCGGGAAAGCGCGCAGCGCGTCGGCCACCGCTTTGACCATGAAGGCGGTGAAGGTGAGCTTGACGCCCCGCTCCTCAAACTCGGCCTTCATGCGCTTGCGGGCGGCAAACACCGCCGAGAAATCGATCTCATGGATGGTATGCGCATGGGCACTGGTGGCACGCGAGCGGATCATATGCTCAGCGATCGCCGCGCGTTGCGGGCCCATCGGCTCAAAGTGATCACGCTCCCCGGGGGCAAGTCCCGGAGAAGCCGGCGCCGGACGCGAGGGCTGAGCGATGCGGCCGGTCGAGCCATTGGTGCCCTGCGCGCGCTCATGAGCGCCCGACTCGATAAAGGCCATGATATCGGCCTTGGTCACCCGGCCGCTCAGACCGCTGCCATCGATCTGCGAGAGGTCGGCGATGCCGTGCTCCTGCGCGATCCGGCGCACCAGCGGGGTGGAGCGGGTGCGGCGAAGCTCCTCGCGCGAAGGCACGCCCCCGCGGCTGGGGGTGGGGGCCTCCGCCAGCGCGGTGGCCGTGGCTCCCGAGGTGCGCGCGCCGGACGCCGCCCCGGTCGAAGCGACCGTCGACGCGGCGGCCTTCGCCGCGCTCTCGGGCGCGGCGGCCGGGACCTCGCCGGCCTTCGCCTCGGTGTCGAGCACGGCGACCACCGTATTGATCTCCACCGTATCGCCCACCTTCGCCAGACGTTCCACCAGCACCCCGGCGATGGGGCTGGGTACCTCGGCGTCGACCTTATCGGTGGTGATCTCGAAGAGCGGCTCATCACGCTCGACAACATCGCCGATCTCTTTGAGCCATGCGGTCACCGTACCCTCGGTAACCGACTCTCCCATCTGCGGCATGACCACTTCGCTTCGCATCTCGCCATCCTCTCAATCAGTTTGAAAACGTTGGACGATCCCCCCGACAGACGCGCACACCGCGCGCGCCTGCTCCGACGACTCAGATATGGATCGCGTGCCCCATCGCGGCGTGCGCCGCCTCGGCCACGGCCTCGGCCAGGGTCGGGTGCGGGTGAATCGTCATCAGGAGCTCCTCGATGGTCGACTCCAGCTCCATGGCCAGGGTCCCCTCGGTGATCAGCTCAGTGGCCTTGGGCCCGATGATATGCAGCCCCAGAAGTTCGTCGTACTTCTTGTCGGCCACGATCTTCACAAACCCTTCGGTCTTGTTGAGGATCGCGGCCTTGCCGATCGCGCTGAAGGGGAACACGCCGGTCTTCACATCGTAGCCGGCTTCCTTGGCCGCGCGCTCGCTCAGCCCCACCGAGGCAACCTCGGGGCTGCAATAGGTGCACATGGGCACCAGGCGGTAGTTGATGGGTCGGGGATTTTTACCCGCGATATGATCCACGGCCAGAATCCCCTCTTTGGAGGCCACATGCGCCAGCCAGGGGGTGTCGACAATGTCGCCGATCGCGTAGACGCCGGGCTCCCCGGTGCGCATGAACTCGTCGACCTCGACCACGCCGCGCTCGTTGATTTTGAGCCGGGTTCCCTTCGCGCCGATGTCCTGCGTGCGCGGAGCACGCCCAGCAGCCACCAGCAGGTGCGAAGCCTCAATGGTCTGCGAGGAGGTCTTATCTCCCTTCTTCGTCTCCACGACCATCTTGACGCCGGCCGCGTCGGCTTTGACATCGGTGACCCTGGAGGAGGTCAACACCGTCATGCCCTGCTTCTTAAAGGACTTCTCGGCCTCGGCGCTCACCTCATGATCTTCGCTGGGGAGCACGGCGGGCGCCATCTCAATGAGCGTGACCTTTGAGCCGTAGCGCAGAAAGACGCTGGCAAACTCGGTGCCCACCGCGCCGGCGCCGATGACCACCAGGTGCTCAGGCACTTCCTCCATCTCCAGGATGGCATCGGAGTCGAGCACCCGCTCCGGGCTCATGTCGATGAAGGGCAGATGAAAACAGGTCGAGCCGGTGGCCAGGATGACGTTTTTGGTCGACAGCGTCTCCTTCTTGCCATCGGCCTTCTCCACGCTGACCTTGCCCTTGCCGGCCAGACGACCGTGGCCCAGGTGCACGTCGATCTTGTTCTTCTTCATCAGGTAGCTGACGCCACCGGCGTTCTTCTGGACCACGCGCCCCTTGTAGGCCTGCATTTTTGCCATATCCAGGGCCACATCGTTGGCCATCACGCCGATCTGGTCGCCTTTCTTCAGCGTTTCGAGCATGTCGGCGGTGTGCAACATCGCCTTGGTCGGGATGCAACCGCGCAGCAGGCAGGTGCCGCCCAGGCGCTCGGTAGGTTCGCGCTCGACGATGGCCGTCTTCAGCCCCGACTGCGCCGAATGAATGGCCGCGACATAGCCGCCAGGTCCCGATCCAATCACCACGACATCGTATTGACTCATGCCCGACTCCTGCGCCTTATTAAGGGATCAAAAATTCCGAGGATAGACCGCCCGTAACCTACTACGGCCCCCCCTCATGTCAAGGCTCGGGCAGCTTGCCAGGGCCCGGAATGGCGCGGCCCCCGGCCAGCATGTGGCCCCCCGAAGACGCGACACCGCCGGGCTCATGCTCCCTCGCTCCTTCCCTCGTCACAAACCCGGTTCAGGCACCGCTGACTGTGCTCCTTTTGAGCGGGATACCGAGAGAACTCAAACCCTTGTAAACCCTCATGATAGTTCAACCGGGGGTCAGACATCGGCACGGGCAACCGGGGGATGCAGATGTCGGCGAGTGGGTCCCGGGCTTCGGAGCCGAACACAAAAAACCCGGGCCTTAGAGGCCCGGGTTTTTCTGTGTCATGTGACCGCCGGCGTTTTCTACAAAACGCCCGGCATCTCACACGACTCATGTGGCTGCTTCACCCCTGCCCACGTCTCGTAAGACGTGGACAGATATCATGAAGCCGCTCGATCAAGTGATGCCTGCGCCTGCTGAAAGACGTCGAGAGCATCACTCGACCCTTGCGCCATTCCATCATGCCCGCATCACTTAAGACGCCTTTAACACGATAGAACTTCTTAAAACATCAGTACTCTTGCGAACCCACCGACAAGAGCACTGACATCGGCGCTGCCACGAAGCCTCGTTCTCTCTTCGTGACTTAAGTTTAATGTGTGCACTTTCAGCCGCTCACCAACCAAAAACCTCGAAAGCCCCCCGAGTCCCGGCGCTCTGCGACCACTCCACACGCGGGCGGCCGCAGTGAGAGGGCGAAGACGATTGGGGGAGCGCCCGGCGGGCATTCGGCAGATGCAACAGCACCGGCTGAGTTCTTCTACGGAGGGAGTAGACCCAGGCCTTGCCTGCGGACCACCGAGCCCCCGGTCGCGGGTTGGCTCAGGGCTCCCCCCACGCGTGTCTAGATTTCGGTCACGGCCCCTTTTGCGAGCCGGCGTGCGGGCCCCGACGCCTTTACGCGCTTCCCTCTTACCCGAGGTACTCCCATGGCACACCAGGATACCATCGCCCTGATCTACAGCAGCCAGGAAGGCCAGACCGAGAAGATCGCCGGGCATCTGGCCGACTACTTTAAAAGCAAATCTTATCCCATCGAGCTCCTGGATGTGGACGATCTCCCCGACGACTTCTCCCCGGAGCACTACGCCGGGGTGATTCTCGGCGGCTCCATTCATATCGGGCGCTTCTCAAAAGCGCTGATACGCTTTGCCAAAGCGAATCATCACGCGTTGAACCAGGTGGCAAACGCGTTCTTTTCGGTGAGTCTCTCGGCGGCCGGAGATGACGAAGAGAGCCGCCAGGAGGTGCATCACTACTTCGACGTCTTTTTGGAAGCGACCGGCTGGCAGCCGATGCTTCTGGCGGCCTTCGCCGGCGCGATGCCCTTCTCGCGCTACGGCTTTATGAAACGCATGATCATGCGCTCGGCCGGGCGCCGGGCCGAAGGCGGCGAGAAACTCGATACGAGTAAAGACTACGAGTACACCGACTGGGCCTCGGTCGACGCCTTTGGCGACGAATTTATCGACCAGATCGCCACCAAGCAGACCCACTCCGAAGCACCGAGCGCCCCCTGATAGGGACGGGCGCCCCCCTCCCCCCTATCCGCCGCGTCTCTTTGAGATTGGCTGACCGGGGGTCGGACATGTGACGCGACGGTGTCTGACCCTCGGTCGAACATGTGACGCGTTCTTGTCTGTCCCTCACTCGGACATGTGACGCGACGGTGTCTGACCCTCGGTCAGACATGTCACCCCGTTCACCCGCATAAACACTCGACTTTGTTCGTCCCTGGGTCAGACATGTGACGCGTTCTTGTCTGTCCCTCGGTCAGACACCTTGCACGACCTTGTCTGACCCTCGGTCAGACATGTCACCCCGTTTAGCCGCATAAACACTCGACTTTGTTCGTCCCTGGGTCAGACATTTCGGGGCAGACATGTCACCTGGACCCGACCGCCCACCGCACGCTCCACAACAAAAAACCCGGGCCTCAAGGGCCCGGGTTTTTCTGTGTCGCCTGGCACCTGCGTTTTTTTCAAAACGTCGACGGCGTCACGCGACTCATGTGGCTGCTTCATCCGGTGTCGCATTGCTCCTTGATCGCGACACCTTGCTTTGAAGCTGCTCGATCAAGTGATGCCTGCGCCTGCTGAAAGACGTCGAGAGCATCACCCGACCTTCGGCGCCGTCGTGTCACGTTTGCGTCTCGAAAGACGTCGAATCCGTGATTTGACCTTTATGACTTCAGATGCCTTCCGAAGAACTCATCTGTTGTCTGCGCCAGCACGAAGCATCCTGCTCTCTTCGTGACTTAGTTTTAATATGTGCACTTAGAGCGCGTGGGCAAGCGTTCGCCAGGCATCAATTTCGGGAACCCCCGGTTTGCGGGCGCCGAAGAAGAGTGCAATCACCTCTCCCTGATCATCAAATACTTCCAGAGCCGTGACATCACCGTCGACGGTGGGCTTGGTCACAACCCAGGCCTGGGCGATATCACCGTCTTTCAGGTGCAGATTAAAGGTCGGATCGAGCACATTGAACCACTCCCCGGTGCGCACCAGGCGGTGAACCTGGCCGCTGAAGATCTGAATACACCCTTTGCTGCCGACAAAGCACATGATGGCCAGCTCCTGGTCCCGCGCCGCCTCCAGCATGGTGACGACCGCGCCGGGATCGACCTGACGGGCATATCCCTTGGGCGCCAGGCGCATGGCCTGGGTGCGCGTCACGCCAAACTCGCTCAGCATCCCAAAAAACTCGTGGGTATCCTCCAGCGCTTGCCAGCGGGCCTGGAAGCCCGCCACATCGATCTCGGCGTCGGGCGTCTCCGGCGCTTTCGCCTTGCGGGCCTGCGTCTCCATCAAGGGCGACTGATCTTCGCTGCGATACTGCTCGACAAACCCCTCCCAGGCCGCCTCGTCGGTGTGCTCGGTCCGAAAGACCTTGTGCACGGCCGTCCCGTCGATGTCGAAGAATTGCAGGCTCTTGCGCACGCCCCCCCGAAAGGGCGTCTCCACGGCAAAACCATGATGCCAGGACCACATAAACAGACGCAGATCGATAAGCGGATGGAGCACCAGGCCGGTCATGCCATCAAACGAGATGTCTTCGTAGCGGCCGTGCACCTCATGAACCGCCGACTCGTTGCGGGTCAGCGCCATGACTTCGCCAAAGGCCTCAAAGGCCCGGATCATCTCCTTAAAATCCCCCTCCAGGCGCTGCACGCCCTGGCCTATCTGGCTGGCCAGCAGCTCGCCCTCACTCACCCCCAGGCGTTCGGCGGCGCGGCGAGCACGGATCTTGGGCTCGGCCTCTTTGAGGGCGTGGAGCTGGTTGAGAAGGGGCGAAGGATCGTGGGTGTGGGTGCTCAACATGGTGTGGTCTCCTGAGAGTGAGAGAGTCGGTCCCCGAGCACGACCACCTGCAGGGCGCCCGTGGCCGGGTGGTCGACGATGTCGGCGTCGACCCCGAAGTGAGTTGCGAGAAGTTCGGTGGTGAACACGTGCTCCGGCGGCCCGAGGGCCTGCAGACGCCCCTGGGCCAGAAGCGCCACGGTGTCGGCAAAGCGCGCGGCCAGGTTGAGGTCGTGCAACACGCAGATCACCCCCACGCCCAGCGCACAGAACTCCCGGGCGACCCGCAGCGCGGAGAAGGCGTGGGCGACATCGAGCTGGGAAGTGGGCTCATCTAAGAGCAGGTAGCGCGGGTCCCGGCGCTCCGGCCCCACCTGGGCCAGCACCCGGGCAAAATGCACCCGCTGGCGCTCGCCACCGGAGAGCGTGGTATAGGCCCGCTCGGCCAGGTGCTCGATGCCCACAAGGCGCAAACAATCCCTGGCGAGCACCTCGTCGACCCAACGGATACCCCCGTCATGAAGGGGTTGGCGCCCCATCAGCACCACGTCGATGACCGGGAAGGGGAAGCTCAACGAGGGCGATTGCGGCAAAAACGCACGCACCCCGGCCAGCGCATCCAGGCGCCAGCGGGCCAGCGGCTTCGCCCCCAGCGTGACCTCGCCGCCCGAGGGCCGCAGCTCCCCGGAGAGCGCTCCGAGCAGGGTGGACTTCCCCGCGCCGCTGGGGCCCACCACCGCCAGGAATTCGCCGGGCTTCACGCCCAGACTCACATCGCTGACGATGGCTTCGCCGCCCAGGCAAAGGCTCATATCGATGGCTCGAAGCTCAGGCATCACCGGCCTCACACAACGCTCGCAACACTTTGATTTTATGAACAAAAACCATCAACCCACTCCTTTTAGCTGCCGGGCCAGAAGCCACAGGAAGAAGGGGGCTCCGATCAACGAGGTGATCACGCCAATAGGCAGCTCCGCCGGCGCGGCTACCGTGCGTGCCAGGGCATCGGCCCCCACCAGCAGGGCCGCCCCCAGCAGCGCCGAGCCCGGGAGCACCAGGCGATGGTCGGCGCCGCCGGCCAGCCTCAAAAGGTGGGGCACCACCAGCCCGACAAAGCCCACCATGCCCGCAAAACCCACGCTGGCGCCGACGGCCAGCGCGCTCAGCGCCACCACGCGCTTCTTGACGGCATCGGCGTCGATGCCCAGGTGATAGGCCTCCGACTCCCCCAGGAGCATGGCGTTGAGCTGACGCTGCTGGGCGATCAGCCCCGCCATCGCCAGGACGGCCACCGGGGTGGCCAGCGCCAGCACCGACCAGCTGGCGGTGGTCAGGCTGCCGAGCGTCCAGAGCGTAAAGTCGCGCAGCTCGGTGTCGCTGGCGGCGTAGATCAGCAGCCCCAGCCCGGCGCCGCAAAACGCGTTGATGGCGATGCCCGCCAGCAGCATCGTCGCCACGTCGGTGCGGCCGCCGCGGGTGGCCAGGCGATACACGATGGAGGTGGCGATGAGACCGCCCACAAACCCGGCAGCCGGGATCATTGCGCCGGCCAGCCAGCCGGCCTTCATCCCCGAGAGGGAGCCGCCCAGCATCATCGCGCACGCCACCCCCAGCGACGCGCCGCTGGAGACGCCGATAAGCCCCGGGTCGGCCAGGGGATTGCGAAAGATCCCCTGCAACGCAGCGCCGCTCACTCCCAGGGTCGCACCGACCAGCGCGCCAAAAAGCACGCGCGGGGCGCGGATCGTGCCCACCACCGCCAGGTGCATCGCGTCGGCCTCGGCGCCGCCGAAAACGAGCGAGATAAGCGCCGAGCGCACCTCCCCCGGGGCGATGGCCACCGCCCCGGCGCCCAGGCTGACCAGCGCCACGACCACCAGCGCCCCGCCCAGGCTGACCAACGTCAGCCCCCGGCGCCGCGCCCGCTCGGCGGCCCGTCCGCTCGGCGAACTTCCAAACTCGGCGTTATGGGGCATCGCTGCGCTCATTGCGGTGACTCCGCCCGCTCAAGGTTTGCGAATCCCGCGCTGAGTTCGCTGACCGCCTCCCCGAAGCGAGGGCCGAAGCCCAGCAGTTTGAGATCGTCGACCACGACCACCTGCCGGAAGCCCGCCGCCGGAGTCTGGCTCATGCCCGGCAGCTCCCAGACCTTGTCGACGCCCCCCAGGCTCTTGAGCCCCTTCTCGGTCATGACGATCACGTCGGGGCGAGTGGCGATCAGCCCCTCGGCGCTCATCGGGCGAAAGTCCTCCACCCCGGAGACAAGGTTCGCGCCGGCCAGCTCAATGGCGGTGGCGGCGCTTGTGCCACGGCCGCCGATGAGCAGGGTGCCCGGGCCGCGGGCGTAGACAAAAATCGCGCGCGGCTCCCCGTCGACCCGGGCGGCGGAGGCTTCCGCGTTCTCCAGCGTCGCGTCGAACTCGGCCACCAGCCCCCGGGCCTCTTCGCTGCGTCCGAGCGCCTCGCCGACCTTGAGGATGCGTTCGCGAGCCTGGGCGATGTTATGGGGCTCCTCGAACACCGTGACCTCGACGCCGGCCGCTTTGAGCTGGTCGACGACCTCGGCCGGGCCCACGCCCTCCGAGGCCAGCACGCGCCCGGGACGCCTGGAGAGCACGGCCTCCACAGACGTCTTTCGGTAGTAGTCGAGCGTGGCGACCGCGGCGGCCTCGGGCGGGTATTCAGCGGACTTGTCGGCGGCGACGACCTGATCGCCTGCGCCCAGCGCAAAGGCGATCTCGGCGATGGGGCCGCCCAGCACGACCAGGCGCTCGGCTTCGACGGGGTCGTCTGCCGCGGCGGCCTCCGCGCCATCGGCGCGCTCTTCGGGTTGCGTGGCGGTGCTGGCCTGGGCGCCTCCCTCGTCGGTGGAGGTCTTCGCGCCGGAGTCGCAGGCGATCTGGGTTGCCGCACACAGGGCCACCAGCGCCATCGCCAGCGCGGCCAGCGCGCGGTCCATCACACGCGACTTCGAAGAGGTAAGTGCGGCCCCGGCCCTGTCCTGGTTCATGATCTTCATCCTTTCTCAAAAAGTTCCAAACCCCATCCGCCGGGGTTACTGACTCAACGCGACACCATGGATATTGAAACGCATTTTCATTTTCAAGCAGATATTGAAAATCGTTTTCATTTTCAAATTACCTTTGACAGCTCCCGGGGGAACCATTAACCCTCGCTAATTGAAATTGGTTTTCAATATCGCGCAAAGAAGAGATCGACAGATGCCTCCGAACCCCCGACACAATGCCCCCCTCCCCGGAGACGGTCGAGCCCGGGTCCTGATCACCCTGGCGCTGGGGCTGAGCCTATTGCTGGCTCCCCCGGCGGCGGCGCAGCAGGCGCCGGAGCCGCCCCAGGACAGCGCTCCGCCCTCTCCTCCCCGCGGGGCCGACGCGACCGCCCAGCCATCCCCCACCCGAGAAACTCGCCAGGCCCGCGGCCAGGTGGTGGTCACCGGTACTCGCCGCGCCCAGGCGCGCGAAGACAGCCCGGTGCCGGTCACCGTCATCGACCGGGAAGCCATTGATGCCTCGGGAGCCCGCGATGTCAGTGAGCTCCTGGCCGCCCAGGCCGGCGTGGAGCTCGTACCCACCATCGGCGGCACCGGGGTGCGCCTGCAGGGCATGGACGCCGACTACGTGCTCGTCCTGGTCGATGGCCAACGCGTGGCCGGGCGCATCGACGGGGTGATCGACCTGACTCGCTTCACCTCCCGCAACATCGAGCGGGTCGAGGTGCTGCGCGGGCCCGGCTCCGCTCTCTACGGCGCCGACGCCATGGCCGGAGTCATCAACATCATCACCCGTACTAGCGATGAGCCCTATGAGGCCGAAGCCTCGCTGGGCTACGGGCAGCGCCACCAACTGGAGGTCGGCGGCCGTGCCGGGATGCGCCGCGAGGGCTGGCGCGCCCACCTGGAGGCCAACCACCGCCAGGCTGCTGGCTACGATCTTTCGCCCGAAGACATCTTCTCCACCGGCAGCTCTTATAACGAGACGCAGGCCGGCCTCGGGGGCGCCCGGGAGCTGGGCGAACGCTGGGAGTTGGGCGGGCGCGCCTCCTATCTGGTGCGCCGTCAGGAGCGGGTCGACGCCGGTGCCTCACGCGCGGTCTTTGACCGCCTCAACGCCTATGAAGACGCGCTGGGCTCGATCTACGCCGAGCGCCAGGGCGAGGGGCGACTGCGCACCACAGCCACGTTTCAGGTCTTCCGCAACCAGTTTTTTTACGACCAGCGCCACTCCGACGCCCTCGATCGCTACGAAGACAGCCGCGAGACCCAGGCCATCGTCGAGAGCGTCTACGAGCGCCCCTTAAGCGACACCAACATCCTGACGGTGGGCGTCGAGGGGGCATTGCACCGTTTTGACTCCGAGCGACTTCGCGACGGCGTCGGGGAACGCGATCGTCTGGCGCTTTTTGCCCAGAATGAGTGGTTTCTGGGCGATGCGCAGCAGCTGGTTTTGATGCCCGGCATTCGCCTCGATCTGGACTCCCAGTACGGCTTTCACCCCAGCCCGGCCCTCTCGGTGCGCTATCAGGTCTTCGAAAAACTCAACGTGCTGGGGAGCGCGGCGATGGCCTACCGCGCGCCGAGCTTCCAGGAGCTTTTGCTCGACTTTGAGAACCCGGCGGTGGGCTACGTGGTCCGGGGCAACCCCGAGCTGAAGCCGGAGACCTCGCGTTCCTTCCAGCTCGGCGCACTCTGGCGCCCGCTTGAGCAGGTCGATGTCGAGGTGAACCTCTTCTGGAACGAGCTCGACAACCTCATCGGCTCCACCACCTCCGAGAGCGCCGGCGCCGACCAGGCGTTGGTGTTCAGCTACACGAACATCGCCCGCGCCCGCACCCGCGGGGTCGAATCGATGCTGCGCGTGCGCCCCGGTAAAGGGGTGCGCCTGGAGCTGGGCTACACGCTGACCGACACCCTCGATCGCGATCTGAACCGCCCCCTGGAAGGACGCGCCCCGCACCGTGTGAGCCTGGCGGTGGGGGCCGATCGCCTGCCCCTGGGGCTCAAGGCCAACCTGCGCGCGCAACTCACCTCTGAGCGCCCCTACTACTTCGCGGGCACCACCGAGCTCGACGCCCCCGACACCGCCCCGGCCTCCGCGCTGATCGACGCGCACCTGTGGCGTGATGTTGGCGATCACCTCTCGGTCTCGCTGCGCGGCACCAACCTCTTAAATCAGGGCGACGCGCGCTTCTTGCCCATCGCCCCCCGCGCGCTCTTTCTGGCGTTGAACGCGCGCTACTGAACGCTTCCCCCTTCGCACACACCACCCCTAACCCATTGAATAGGATGGAGTTTCAGCATGAACCACCTCTCAAAAAACCTGTTCTTGCGCCTCGTTGTGGCGCTCTTCATCGCCGGCACGGCCAGCGCCTGCGCCAACGATCTTCGTGACGACGTGGACACCGAGACACCCGACACCGACACCGACCCGGATACCGACGGTGAGGCGTATGACTGGCAGCAGATCACCCTGGATGCCCGCGATGCCGAGAGTTTTCAGTTCTTGAACCTGCCTGGTGGCGAGCTCGTCCCCGACGCCGACTTCGAGCAGGACACCTGGCACCTGGCGTTTCAGCGCTTCCAGATCCTGGTCAACGGCGGGGTCAGCGGCGCCGGCTCGGTCAGCGTGCAGATTCTAGAGGGCGAAGACTTTGAGACGCTCACCCGGGCTCCCGATGGCGAGTACATCACCGATGTGCAGGGCGAGCCGGATGAGCGGGGACAGAACCCGGGGCTGGTCTTCCAGCAGGAGGGTGCCTGGTATGAGTACGATCAGAGCACCCACACCCTCAGCGCCCGTGATCGCGTGTACGTGCTGCGCCTGAGCGCCGAAGACTACGTGAAGGTGCAACTCCTGGACTACTACGATGAGGCCGGTACCTCGGGCTTTGTAACGCTGCGCTTTGACAGCATCGCCGCCCCGAATGGCGAGATCACTTTCCCCGAGGGCGACGCTCCTGAAGATCCCGAAGATCCGGAAGATCCGGAAGATCCCGAAGATCCGATCGAAGGCGCCTTCACCATCGACGCCTCGTCGAGCGAGGCCTGGACCTACGTCTCGCTCGTCGACAAAGAGGCCGTCACCCTCAGCGACGCGACCACCGAGTTGACCTGGGACGTGGCCATCAAGCGCACCGTCTTTCAGACCAACAGTGGCGTGAGCGGCGCGGGCCTTGCCGGCGCGCTTCCCCTCAACACCGACGCCGACTTTGAGACGCTGACCACCACCAACACCCTCGGCTTTGTGGTGGACACGATGGAGGTCCCCGCCGGCCCTCCCGGCGCCGAGCCCGTGGCCCAGAACGCCGCGCTCTCCAGCTGGTTTGACTACGATATGAGCACCCACACCCTGAGCCCGGCCGCAGGCGTGTTTGTGGTGCGCCTGGCCGACGGCTCCTACGGCAAGCTCCAGATCCTCAGCTACGAGGGCGGCATCTACCAGCTGCGCTTTGAGGCCATGGAGGCCCTGGTCGAAGCGCTAACCCTGGAGGTCGACGCTTCCAACGCCGAGAGCTGGGCCAACATCTCGCTGACCCGGGGTCAGGTGGTGGAAGATGGCGAGCGCTGGGATATCGGCCTTAAGAACTACCAGGCCCGCGCCTTCGGCGGCACCACCGCTCCGGAAGGTTCGGTGGGCGCGCTGGCCGTGGAAGAAGCCTTTGAGGCCGTACTCGAAGCGCCGGCCGAGGGTTATCAGCTCGACGAAACCCTGACCATTCAGCCCTCCGGCGCTGAGTATTCTGGCAACCCCGTGCTGGCCGACTGGTACGACTACGACTTCGCCACCCACACGGTGAGCCCGGCCGACAAGACCTTTGTGGTGGCGCTTCAAGATGGCGGCTACGCCAAAGTCCGCGTCGTCTCGTTTGCCGATGGCGTCTACGAACTTCGCCTGGCCTACACCGGCCCCAACGCCAAGGATTTCTGATCAGGCAGACCTGCTGCACCGCAACACGCAGGCATCGATGAGGTTCAAAGAGCGTGCCTCACAGACGAGGTGCAGAAGGTTGCCCTGAACAAAACCCCCGGCGGTGCGATGCACCGCCGGGGGGTTTTAAGTCAGGGCGACCGGCCACCCGGGGCAGCCGATGTCATGGTGCGGAGCACGATCTCACGGACACTCCTGGCCGGGATTCGGTGCGTTATAATAGCAATTTGCCCACTCGGTGCTTGTGTTCGTCTGGCAACTTCCTCCCGAGCAGGTGCGCGTGGTGACCGACCGGCTTTTGGTGGAAAACTCGCAAATCGGCACGATCGAGCACGACGACCAGTTGCCGTAGGTGGTGGCACCGCAGGTGGTGCCGTTGGTATTTCGCGAGCAGCTCTCGCTCACCGTCGACGTGGTGGTGGAGCAGCTGCCTGCGGAGCACCGCCGTGTGTATTTGGTACGGGTACGCGTGGCGCTGGTATCACACGTGCTCGAGTAGTTGCACGCGCTCCAGGAGCCATACGTATCCCCCTCACCACAGACCGCGCCGTTGGTCGAACGCGTGCAACTCTGTACCTCCGTGCGGTTCACGCTGCTGCACGTACCGTTGGAGCACACTCGATCGGTCGCCGTACGCGTCTGCTCTCCCGTCGTATCGCAGGCGTTACTGAACCCGCCGCAGGTGCTCCAGCCTCCGTAGCTCGTGGTCCCACAGCTCGACCCGTTGGTCGAACGCGTGCAACTCTGTACCTCCGTGCGGTTCACGCTGCTGCACGTACCGTTGGAGCACACTCGATCGGTCGCCGTACGCGTCTGCTCTCCCGTCGTATCGCAGGCGTTACTGAACCCGCCGCAGGTGCTCCAGCCTCCGTAGCTCGTGGTCCCACAGCTCGACCCGTTGGTCGAACGCGTGCAGCTCTGTACCTCCGTGCGGTTCACGCTGCTGCACGTACCGTTGGAGCACACTCGATCGGTCGCCGTACGCGTCTGCTCTCCCGTCGTATCGCAGGCGTTACTGAACCCGCCGCAGGTACTCCAGCCTCCGTAGCTCGTGGTCCCACAGCTCACTCCCACAGTATTGCGAGCACAACCGGCGGTGTCCGTTTCGGTGCGGCTGCTCTGGGCGCAACTGCCGCCCAGACAGTCGTACTCCGTCACGGTGCGGGTGCGGCTGCCCGAGGTCGAACACTCCGTGGCGTAGCTGCACGCCGACCACTCTCCCATCGCATCTGCCTGGCAGCTCACCCCGTCGGTGTTGCGCGTACAGGTCTGCGTCTCCGAGGAGGTGCGGGTGGTACAGGCTCCGCCGTTGCATTCGCGGTAGGTCACCGTGCGACTTTGCGTGCCCGTGCGGCCACACACCCCGCTAAACCCTTCACACGCGCTCCACTCCCCATACGACACCTCGCCACAACTCTCCCCCTGGGTAACCCGGCTGCAGGCCTCGGTCTCGGTATCAACCCGCTCCGCGCAGGTGCCGCTCCCACACTCAAAATAGGTCACCGTACGACTGCGGGCCCCCGTCGTGTCACACACGCTCTCAAAGCCCCCGCACGCCGACCACGCCCCGGCCTCGGGGGTGCCGCAGGCCTGCGCGTTGGTGTCGAGCACGCAGGTCTCAAACTCCTCGTCTTCCACCACCTCACAGCTACCCTGAGCACAGGCGAAGCTCGTGATCACCCGGCGGCGCTGACCCTGGGTCGAGCACACGCCCTGCTCTCCGGCTCCCTGGCAGGCGCCCCACTCGCCAACCACCGTCTCCCCGCAGACCTCGTCCTCAGTCGTGCGGGTGCACTCCCGGGTCTCCAACTCTTCGTGCGCCTCACAGATCTGCGAATCCCCACAGCTATAAGACACGACCGTGCGCTCCTGGGTGCCCACCTGCGCGCAGGTGCTCTCCCCAAAATCACAGACGCTCCACTCCCCTGCGACCGGAGCCCGGCAGTCGCCCTCCTCCTGACACGCCTTGCCCGGAGCACAGGCCTCACACTCAGAGCCACCGCAGTCGATGTCGGTCTCCGCGCCGTTCTGCAGGCCGTCGGTACAGGTGGCCACCACGCAGCTTCCCTCCAGGCACTGCGCGCCTTCCTCCGGACAACTCGCATCGCCGGAGCAGGCCGCGTAACACACTCCGCGGTAGCAGGTCTCATCGCTCTCGCAGGTCGTCGCCGAGCAGTCCAGCGGCAGGCAGACCCCTTCGTAACAGCGCGAGCTGGGGTCGCAGGCATCGGCCCCATCACAGCTCAGATAGCACACCGCCCGGTAGCAGGTTTCGTCGTCACCACAGGTCACATCGGCGCAGCTCTCCTCCACGCACACTCCCGCGGTGCAGTAGCCCGAGTCGCAGTCCGAAGCCTCCCGGCAGGACTCGCCAGTGCGACAGGCCTCACACTCTGAGCCCCCGCAATCCACCCCGCTCTCCTGAGCGTTTTTGACATCATCGTCGCAGGTGGCCTGCGGCGAGGAGTCCACGTCGAGAAAGTCGCCATCGAAGGCCACGTCGCCGTCGTTGGAGAGCTGCCCTGCATCATCTTTCAGGTTGCAGGCCACCAACCAGATAAGAACGCTGGCGGTACACCAGAGCCGCACGCTCCACAGAGACATCATCTTACGCTGCTGCATGTCACGCTCCTCAACCCTCGGGTATTCGTCAGGAACACAGATTACCCACCGCTTGAGGCTCTTCCGACACAGGATCAGATCCACCGCGCGCGTTCGGAAGGCAACACATGATGAGTATGGCGCTCAGCTCATCATATTACGCAAAGTTACACAAAAACACCAAGCACTCTCATCAGTTGGGTGCGCCCAGCCCCGCCACGTTCCCCCGGGTCCCTGTAAGGAGACCGAGGGGGCAGGCCATGCCCTGTCTAAGCCTTCTGCAAACGGCGTTCAGCGCTCGCCGGCACCACCAGGCTCCCCCCGGAGCTCAGGGGCAATGCATGCCCGGGGGCGGCCGATTGATCCCACAGGATTGCCGCTCCGTCCCTGTCGTGGTCTGACAGCTCCCCCCGGAACAGGTTCTCCGGGTCACCGAGCGCGTTTTGAACGACTCTTCGCACAGGGGAGCGCTCGAACACGTCGACCAGGCCCCGTAGGTGGTGCTGCCACAGCTGATACCGTTGGTGGTCCGGGTGCAGTTCCGCTCCTCGCTCCGCGCCGAACTTGAGCACGTCCCGCTGACGCACTTACGATCGGTCGCCGTGCGCGTCTGCGTGCCCGTCGTGTCGCAGATACTGCTGAAACCGCCGCACGTGCTCCAGTTCGTGTAGGTCGTCGTCCCGCAGCTTGCGCCATTGGTGCCCCGAGTGCAGGCCTCGCTCTCGGTGGCGACCCGCTCCGCGCAGGTGCCGCTTCCACACTCAAAATAGGTCAGCGTGCGGCTGCGGGTCCCCGTGGTGTCACAGGTCCCCGAAAAGCCTCCGCACGCTGACCAGGCCCCGGTCTGAGGGGTGCCGCAAGCCTGCGCCTCGGTGTCGCGCACGCAGGCCTCAACCTCTTCATCTTCCACCGTCTCACAGCTGCCCTGGGCACAGGAAAAGCTCGTGATCACCCGGCGACGCTGTCCCTGGGTCGAGCATACGCCCTGCGCTTCCATGGCCTGACAGGCCCCCCACTCGCCAACCACCGTCTCCCCGCAGGCCTGAGCGTCGGTCGTGCGGGTGCACTCCCGGGTTTCCACCTCTTCGTGCGCCTCACAGGTCTGCGACTCCCCACAGGCATACGACACCAGCGTGCGCTCCTGGGTGCCCACCTGGGCGCAGGTGCTCTCCCCAAAATCACAGACGCTCCACTCCCCTGCGACCGGCGCCTGGCAGTCGCCCACCTCCAGACACGACTTGCCGGGAGTGCAGGCCTCGCACTCGGGGCCGCCGCAGTCGATGTCGGTCTCCGCGCCGTTCTGCAGGCCGTCGGTGCAGGTGGGCACCACGCAGCTTCCCTCCACACACCGGGCGCCTTCCTCCGGGCAACTCGCATCGCCGGCGCAGGCCGCGTAGCACACCCCGCGGTAGCAGGTTTCATCGCTCTCGCAGGTCGTTGCCGAACAATCCAACGGCAGGCAGACCCCTTCGTAACAACGCGAGCCGGGGTCGCAGACATCGGCCCCGTCACAGCTCACATAACACAGCGCCCGGTAGCAGACCTCTTGCTCGCCACATTCCACCTCAGCGCAGCTCTGCTCCACGCATACCCCCTCGGTGCAGTAGCCCGAGGCGCAGTCGGCAGCCATCTGGCAGGACTCGCCAGCCCCACAGGGCTCACACTCCGAGCCCCCGCAATCCACCCCGCTCTCCTGAGCGTTTTTGACGCCGTCCTCGCAGGTGGGCGGCAGCGAAGAGTCCGCATCCAGAACCCCGCCATCGAGCGTCCCATCGCCACCGGGCGCCTTACTTGCATCGTCCGTCAGATTGCAGCCCACCCACCAGACCAGAACACTCACGCTCAAGAACATCCGCACTCGCGCTCGCCAGCCGAGCGCCTTCACACCATGGTGCATGACACATACTCCTCAACACCTGGGCCGCCACCCAGGCGCCGCTACGCGCAGCAGACCACGGCACACAGCTCGGAGCTGTCTGGCCAGCGAGGCCTGTACTGCACAAATATCGAAAAAATGGCAGTCCCCCGCGCCCCCTAGTAAGGACGTCCTCCCTGTGAAGCAAGCGTTCCCATCGTGAAAAAACGTAGCGTACCGCGCGTGGAGCAACGCCACCCGCGCCCCCCACCGCCCACAATTTTCGTGCGCGTTTCGGGCACAAAAAAGCCCTCGCCGACCGGGGTCGGCGAGGGCCTGTGGAGCGTGAGCCGAGGCCTTAGATGGGTTGGAGTTCGCAAAGGACCTGATGTCCTCCGCCACCGCCACCGTTATCAATGCAGCTACCGCTCTGACAGCAACCCCGTCCGTTATTACAGCTCGCGCCATCGAACGCGTTGCAACTACGCCTCTCGCTGCGCGTCACCCCTACACAGCTGCCCCCGGAGCAACGCCGGTCGGTGCAGGTGCGGAACTGATCCCCCCGGCATTGGTCCGGCTCGACCAGACACTGAAAGATCGGCGGCCATTCCTCACAGCTCGAGGTTCCGCAGACGCCGCCATCGGTGTCTCGGCTGCAGGTCCCGGTCTCGGTTTCGGTCACGGTGGAGCAGCTGCCCCCGGAGCACCGCTGGTGCGTCACCGTGCGCGTGCGGGTCCCGGCCTCCCCACAGGTGCCATTGAATCCGCTGCACGCGCTCCAGTTTCCGTAGCTCGTCGAACCGCAGCTCGTCCCGTTGGTCGTGCGCGAGCAGTTCTGTACCTCTGTGCGGTTCACGCTGCTGCACGAGCCACCGCTGCACACCCGATCGGTCGCCGTGCGTGTCTGCTCACCCGTCGTGTCGCAGGTGTTGCTGAATCCACCGCACGCCCCCCAGCTCGTGTAGCTGGTCGAACCGCAGCTCGTCCCGTTGGTCGTGCGTGAGCAGGTCTTCGTTTCGGTGCGCGTCACGTTGCTGCACGAACCTCCGTTGCACACCCGATCGGTCGCCGTGCGCGTCTGCTCACCCGTCGTGTCGCAGGTGTTGCTGAATCCATCGCACGCGCTCCAGCTCGTGTAGGTCGTCTCCCCGCAGCTCTCACCCTGGGTCGCCCGGCTGCAGGCCTCGGTCTCGGTGGCGACGCGCTCCGCGCAGGTGCCGCTCCCACACTCAAAATAAGTCACCGTGCGGCTGCGGGTGCCCGTGGTATCACAGGTCCCGGAGAAGCCCCCGCACGCCGACCACGCCCCGGCCTCGGGGGTGCCGCAAGCCTGCGCGTCGGTGTCGAGCACGCAGGCTTCAAACTCCTCGTCTTCCACCGTCTCACAGCTGCCCTGGGCACAGGCAAAGCTCGTGATCACCCGGCGACGCTGCCCCTGGGTCGAGCACACGCCCTGCTGCCCGGCCCCCTGACAGGCCCCCCACTCGCCAACCACCGTCTCCCCGCAGGCTTCCGCGTCGGTCGTGCGGGTGCACTCCCGGGTCTCCACCTCTTCGTGCGCCTCACAGGTCTGGGACTCCCCACAGGCATAAGACACAAGCGTGCGCTCCTGGGTGCCCACCTGCGCGCAGGAGTTCTCCCCGAAGTCACAGACGCTCCACTCCCCTTCGACCGGCACCTGGCAGTCGCCCTCCTCCTGACACGCCTTGCCCGGAGCACAGGCCTCACACTCGGCGCCGCCGCAGTCGATGTCGGTCTCCGCGCCGTTCTGCAGGCCGTCGGTGCAGGTGGCCACCACGCAACTTCCCTCCACGCACTCGGCGCCTTCCTCCGAGCAACTCGCATCGCCGGAGCAGGCCGCGTAGCACACCCCGCGGTAGCAGGTTTCATCGCTCTCGCAGGTGGTTGCCGAGCAATCCAGCGGCAGGCAGACCCCTTCGTAACAGCGCGAGCTGGGATCGCAGGCATCGGCCCCATCACAGCTCAGATAGCACACCGCCCGGTAGCAGGTTTCGTCGTCGCCGCAGGTTACATCGGCGCAGCTCTCATCCACGCACACCCCCGCGGTGCAGTAGTCCGAGTCGCAGTCGGAGCCCTCTCGACACTCTGGCTCGCCAGGGGTATCCGGCTCCCCGCTGTCCTCCAGCACCGGAACATCCGGGTCGACGTCGCCCCCGGATCCGGGTTGAATGAACCCAGTGTCGGTGAGGTTGCAGGCGATCATGAACATAAAAAGCGCGCTCAGCCCCCAGACTCGCCGCCCACGGCTTGTTAGCTCCTGAAACATTTCGTTCTCCTCATCGACACGAGATTCATTTCCATTGGGATGGCCTGCCCGGCGGCGTTCACCCTTATAAAAGCGTCGCTTTTTGAGCCCTGACTGTCAAAAGCGCAAGTACCTTTGCGCCCATCCAGATTCAAGTTCCCCGCCGCTCATGCTCCTACCCGGAGCACGGGACCCTTCACACGAGAGCGTCATGCCCACTTATTGCCGCCGCCCCGCTCCCCAACGCATCGTCTGCCTGACCGAGGAAACCACCGAGCTGCTCTACCTGCTGGGCGAAGAGGATCGCATCGTAGGCATCAGCGCATACACCGAGCGCCCCGCGCGCGCAAAAGCCGAAAAACCAGTGGTCTCGGCTTTTATCGGCGGAAGCATCAAAAAAATCGCCGCGCTAAAGCCCGATCTCATCATCGGTTTCTCCGACATTCAGGCGCAGCTGGCCCACGATCTGATCAAGGCCAACCTCCCGGTGTTGATCTTCAACCAGCGCAGCATTCAAGAGATCCTGGACGTGCTTTTGACCCTGGGCGCCCTGGTCGATCGCCGCCAACGCGCCGAGGAACTGGTCGACACCTACATCGCTCGCCTGGAACAGGCGCGCCAGCGCACTCTGGCAGCCGCACACCGCCCCCGGGTCTATTTTGAGGAGTGGGATGAGCCCCGCATCACCGCCATTGAATGGGTCGGCGAGCTGGTGGAGTTGGCCGGAGGCATCAACGTGTTTGGGGATCGCTCGGCGGGAAAACTCGCCAGGGAACGCTTCGTCGAAGATCCGGAGATCATCGCTGCCGCCCCGGAGATCATCGTCGCCTCCTGGTGCGGCAAACCCGTCGACAAAGGGAGCATCCGCCAGCGGGCGGGCTACCAGGCACTTCCGGCCGTGCGCGACGATCGCATCGTCGAGCTCGACCCGGCCATCATCCTGCAGCCCGGCCCGGCCTGCTTGAGCGCCGGGCTTGATGCGCTGGAGGCGATCATTCGCCCGGTGGCCCGACGCTAAACGACCGCGTGCCGGCCCGACGATCAAAAAAGCCCCCCACCCGGAACAGGGAGGGGGGCTGTACATCAGCAGCGCGCCGCGCTGCTGGCGAGCATACACATCACATCAGACAGGGCACCGGGTTGGGATCGCTGTTGGAGACACAAACGTTCTCCGAAGAACAGCAGCCCGCCTGCCCACTGCTCGTCTCGCAGGGATTTCCCATCGGGCAGCGCTCCTCCATACAGGGACCATCATCGTATGTGCTGCGGATCGCTTCGCAGGTTCCCTGACCATCGCATTTCGGATCCCAGGTCGAAACTCGCCACCGCCCCATCACGCACTCGCGGGAATCAACCGGAATCACCATGGAACAGTAGGTTCCCTCCTCCACATAGATCTGGCAGGCCGAGTCCTCGGTGGTCGTCTCCGTCTCGTCGCATGCACCGGTGGTACCGCAGACCGGCGTGGTGATCGTCGTCGTCTGCTGGCCAGCATCGGTACAACTGTTGATCGTGCCTCCGGTCGCCGTACAGTCGGTGATGCGACGCATCCCGATGCCGCAGACGCGCCCGGCGGTACGCAACACGCAGGCCTCGGATTCGGTCACCGTCGAGGCGCTGCAGCCCCCGTCGGCGCAACGGAACTCGGTGCGCTCGCGCTTCCGCGTCCCGGCGGTGTTGCACACCTCACCGGGAACGTCGGCCATGCAGGGGCCCCATTCGGTGACGTCCACAGCGTTGCAGGTCGCACCGGTGGTATCGCGCTCACAGCCCCGGGTGTCGACCAGACGCTCTTCCACATGCTCGCAGCTGCCCTCGCTGCACACGAAGGTGATGATCTCGCGCACACGCTCACCCGTGGTGTCGCAGGGGCTCGCGTAGACGCACTCCGACCAGCCGCTATCGATCGGCTCCCCACACTGCTGATCTACAGAAAGCTCGCGGCGACAATCGCGCTCTTCGATCACCTCGCTCATTTCACAGGTGCTCGACTCCCCGCAGCTAAACGTCGTCACAGTTCGGGACTCCACGCCCGTCAGAGCGCAGACGTTATCGCCGAATACACACTCCCCCCAGGGACCGGCCTCGGAAGGCTCGCAGTCCGAGGCATCACTACAGGCCGACGCCTCGTAGCAGACGCCCCGGTAGCAGGCCTCGCCAGCACGGCAGACCACCTCGGAGCAATCGGTGGGGATACAGGCCCCCTGGTAGCAACGCGAGCTCGGATCGCAGGCGTCTGACTCCTCGCACGAGAGGTAGCAGACCCCGCGGTAGCAGGCTTCTTCGTCTCCGCAGCTCACATTCTCACAGCTCTCATCGACGCAGACCCCGCCGGTGCAGTATCCGGTGGCGCAGTCGTCTGAGAATACGCAGGACTCACCAGGCTCGCAGGCCCCACATTCGGTGCCGCCGCAATCGACATCACTCTCATCGCCGTTTTGAACGCCATCATCACAACCCGGCGCCACCTCGCTATCGGGCTGCTCCGCCTCGGGGTCTTCCGCATCGGGCTTGTCTGCATCTGGAAGCCCCGAATCCCCCTCACCGATATCCTCTTCGCCTCCCCCGGTGTCGCCGCCGGCGAGCATGACCGCACTGTCCTCCACGTTGCAGGCCGCCAACGTGAGGAGCAGGCAGCTCACCCAGATAATCGCCCAGCGCCACTTTTTCCCCTTCCCGTCCACATTCATCTCATCCTCTATTCAAGAATTTAGCGATACCAACGCGTCACACGATGCTCGAACCCGGAAATCGAGCCCCTCCAGCGTCGCCATCCACGAGACCATACTAACCTTTCGGTCAGGATAGAGTATAATTTGAACGCAATGCAAACCCAATTTGCTTACTCCCCCCTAAAAACCCCTAATCCCCGGCCACTTAGAGCCCGCAACCTCCCCCCTGTGATCCCCGGAGTCCGGAGCGCTGGCACGTCTAAAAAGCAGCATCCCAAGCCCCCTATCCCCGACCGACATACCTGTCTCTGCCCCGGCCCCCCCGGGAGCACTCAGCGCGCATGCAGCCGGCTGGCCTTGACCTCGGCGACCGAGCGACACCCGGCCAGCCCCATCGTCAGATCAAAGTCAGCTTTGAAGTTACGCAGCACCTCCACCACTCCCTCCTCACCGCCGGCGGCCAGCCCGTAGACATAGGGCCGGCCCAGGAGCACCGCGTCAGCGCCCAGCGCCAGCGCCTTAAAGACGTCGGCGCCCGTGCGAATCCCGCTGTCGAAGAAGATCGTCAAATCCTCACCCACCGCCTCCGCGATCGCCGGAAGGGCCTCAATCGAGCTGAGCGCCCCGTCGACCTGACGGCCCCCGTGGTTCGACACCACAATGCCATCCATGCCGTGCTCTTTGGCCAACCGGGCGTCCTCCACAGCTGTGATTCCCTTGAGCACAATCGGCAGATCGGTGCACTCGCGCAAAAAGCTCAAATCCTCCCAGGTCAGCGAAGGGCGAGAGTAGATGCCGGTGAATTTGCGCACGGCTGCCAGCGCCTCCCCGCTGGTCAGGCTCTTGAAAAACCCGTCGGGATAGTTCCCGGCGAGCTCCATGAGCACGCGGATCGTGGCCAGATTGACCTTGCGCTCCGGCCCCACCTCCTGGTCGAGCTCATCCTCTTTGAGCAGGCGGCGAAAGACCGGATCGGAGGTGTACTGCGCGATCCCCTTGCCCCTCAAAAAGGGCAGGTAGGCCAGGTCCAGATCCCGGGTGCGCCAGCCCAATAAAGTCGTGTCCAGCGTGACAACGATCGCTTCACAACCGGCCTTCTCCGCCCGGGCCACCAGACTTTTGACCAGCTCGTTGGAGACGCTCCAGTAGAGTTGAAAGAAGCGCGGCGTCTCACCCAACTCCCGGGCACACTCCTCCATAGGTACCGAGGCCTGATTGCTGAAGATCATCGGGACACTCTCGCGCCGCGCCGCGCGCGCCACAGCCAGATCCGCTTCCGGATGCGCCATCTCCAGCACGCCGATAGGCGCCAGCATGTAGGGCGAGGGGTAGCGCGTACCGAAGATCTCCACCGACGTGTCGCGCACCGAGACATCGCGCAACATCCGCGGTACGATCGCCCACTTCTCAAAGCCCTGACGGTTGGCCACCATCGTGCGCTCCATCCCCGCGCCGCCGGCCACATAGGCAAAGGCCTCCGGGCTCATGGCCTCCCGGGCACGCGCTTCAAGCGCGGCAAAGTCCACCGGCACCCGGGGCGCCTGCGCGGAGATGCCGCGCACATAGATCTCGGTCTGGCGCTCCCGGCCAATGCCGGGGGTACGCTCTGCGCCTGGGGTCGACAGGGGTTTGGACACGGGGCCTCCAACGATCTCGGGTCAGCTGATGACGCTCCCAACGTGCCCGGCTCCGGGCCCCGACAGGTGAGCGCTGCAAATAAGGGTTTCGGGATGCACGATGACCTTGACCGGCGGCCCGGGTCAAGGCGCGGTGTCTAAATCCCGCAGGCGACCACTCGCCGCCTCCACGCGCTCGCGCAGCTCGGCGTCGTGGCCCATCCGCTGCGCCACCCCCGCGTAATCCTCCATGCTCAGGCCCGAGGCCTCGACCACCGCGCGGAGCTCGCGCTCGGCCTCGTCCTGAAGCGCCCGCGCCTCGGCGGCCGAGGTGACCTCGGCCAGGCGCCGCTGCACCCCGGCCTGCACCGCCTGCGAGGCCTCCCGCGCCCGGGCAAAGGCCCGCACCCGGGCATCATCAATCGGTGCCAACGCCGGCGCCGGCTCGCCAGCGGGCGCCGGCGTTGGCGCCGCTCGCGAAACCTCCGAAGCCCGGACGGCAGGCTCCGGAGCGTCCGGCGCCGCCGGGGCAGACGCCGCCCCGGCGCCTTTTGGCGCGGCGGGCCGGGCCGCGTCGCAGCCCGGCCCCCACGTCGCGCTCCACACGAGCATCAGCCCAATCATCCCGTAGCCCCGGGTTGTCCGGCCCCTCCTCCTTCTCATCGTCGACCTCTTTTCGGAACTCGCCATCTCATCAAGCCACCACCATGCCCGAGTTCACCACGGCCTCGCCAGTGTCCTTATCCCCGGGCCCGACCATGGGCGTGCTCACGGTAGCGATCGACCACCAGATCGCGCAGGGGCCGGGCTTTTACCCCGGCCGACTCATTGACGATGGAGGCTTCCAAAATCGCCCGCGGATCCACCTCATGCACCGCCGCGCGCAGCCGCGCGTAGGCAAAGCGGTCGATGATGCAATAAATGATCTGGCGAGGCTCTCCACTGTATCCGCCGACGCCCTGCAGAAGCGTCACCCGGAGTGCCATCTCCTCGACGAGTCGTCGGCGAATCGGCTCGCAGTTGTCGCTGATGATCATCACCGAGACCACCTGGTTAAATCCTTCGAGCACGAAGTCGATCACCTTGGTCACCAGAAAAAAGACCGCGACCGAGAACATCGCGCTCTCCAGCCCGAAGAGCAGCGCCGCCCCACTCAAAATCACCACGTTCACCGAGAGCAAAAACGTGCTCACCGGGATTCGGAAGCGCTGGTTTGCCCAGATCGCCAGCATCTCGGTGCCATCGATCGCGCCCCCGTTGCGCACCACCAGCCCCACGCCCAGCCCCAGCAAAAGCCCGCCGTAGAGCACGATGAGCACCTCCGAGGAGGTCACCGCCGGCACATCGCGCAAGAGCGCCAGCCCCAGCAGCACAACGCCGTTGCAGTAGAGGGTACGCCAGGCAAAGCGGCGCCCCAGCGCCCGGGCGCTGATCGCCAGAATCGGCGCGTTGAACGCCAGCAAAAAGAACCAGATCGGTCGCTCGCCAAGGCGCGCGCCCATGATCGCCAGCGCCGTTGTGCCCCCGTCGACCAGCTGGTTAGGCGCCAGAATCAACTCCAGCGCCAGTGCCACAAGGACCGCTCCCACGGTCAACATCACATAATCAACAAAGGTGCGCATCGAACCTCGCGGCGTCTCCATCCAGTCCACAGAGTGAGGCGATCGTTGGCCTCATCAGGGCGCCCGCAGCCTGGCCCGAAGTGGCCGCGCGCGCGCGCGCGCGGCCTGACCAACACGCTCTGGCCGGAGCCCATTCCCGAAATGGCCCCGGCCAAAGCGCGCCTTCACGCCGTCCCCCCCCAGACTGTGAGAGCCTGACCGCTCAGGTCCCCGGTCCGTAACGCAGCTTCTCGGCGTTGCCCGCCGTCATCCGCAGATCACCGGTGAGGCTGCGCAGCGCCGAGCGAATCCCCTCTTCGACCACCGGATGATAGAAGGGCATGTTGAGCGCCTCAAAAACCGTCATACCGCACTGGATCGTCCAGGCCAGCAGGTGCGCGGTATGCTCGACCGAGGGGCCGAACATCTCGGCGCCGCAGATTCGCCCGGTGTCGCGATCGGCGTAAATGCGCACATGGCCTTTGTTTTTTGCCATCACACGCGCGCGGCCCTGATTGGTATAGGAGACCTCGCCCACGCCACACTGCTCGTGATCGAGCTCGCGCCAGCTCTTACCCACCACCGCAATCTGCGGGTCGGTGAAGGTGATCGAGAGCGGCACGCGCCGGATCTCGGCGCGCACATCGGGGAAGTTCGCTGCGTTGCCGCCGGCGATGCGCCCCTCGTCCGAGGCCTCGTGCAAGAGCGGGTAGTGGTTGGCCGCGTCGCCGGCCAAAAAGATCGGCAGGTCGCCCACCTGCGTGGTGCGCGGATCGAAGTCGGGGCGGCCCCGATCATTAAAGGGGACTCCGGCCTGCTCCAGCCCCAACCCCTCCAGGTTGGGCCGACGTCCGGCGGTCACCAGCACCTTCTCAAAGCGGGCCTCCCCGGGGGTGCCCTGCGCATCGTGCCAGCGCACGATAAAGCCGCCCTCCTCGCCAGGGGCCTCACTCACATCAAACGCATCGACCTTTAAGTGCAGCTCCATCTCCTCATCAAAGACCTGGTGCACCACCTCGGAGACCTTCGGATCGTGCACATGAGCGAGCGCTTCAAATGGCGAGAAAAACGCCACCCGCACCCCCAGCCGGTGGAGCGCCTGCCCCAGCTCCAGCCCGATCACCCCGGGGCCGACCACGGCCACCGATTCCGGAAGATCTTCCCACTCAAAGACGTCGGCGCTGGTGGAGAGCTTCGCCTCCAGGGGCTTGAGGTTGGGCGGGATGTAGGGGCTTGACCCGGTGGCGATCACCACCGCCCGGGCATTGAGTTCCAGCTCTTCGTCGCTGCCTTCCAGGGCCACCCGCACCCGCGTTGGCGAGAGCAGACGCGCCCTCCCGCGCACCCGCACCTCTTCGGGGATGCGTTCGGTCTGCTGAAGGACAAAGCCCACAAAGCGGTCACGCTCCGCGCGCACCCGCTCCAGCACCTGGCGGCCGTCCACGCGTTTACCCTCGGGATGCACGCCAAAGATCGGGGCCTGGTCCACCGCCCGGGCCGCATCGGCCGCGGCGATCAGCAACTTCGAGGGCATGCACCCCACCCGCGCACAGGTGGTCCCGTAGGGACCATCCTCGACCATCACCACGCTGGCTCCGGCCTTGCGCGCGGCACTCTGCGCGCCCAGGCCCGCGGTGCCAGCACCGATCACGACCACATCCACGCTACGTTCTTCCATCCATCGCTCCTTATGTCATCACGTTCGGCAGGTGGTCCCGGGCGTCGGGGCACCTGCGGTGCCAGAGCAGCGACGGGAAGTCCGGGGTGTGTTTCCGGACTTCCCGTCGCTGTCCTGGGGGGTCAACGTGCCACCGGAGCGACTTAATCCTCCACCATCACACCGGCCTCGCGATACTCGCGCAGCCGATATTGCACCTTGCGCACGCTGATCCCGAGCATCTCGGCGGTCTCAGCGCTGGAGCCGCCGGTGGCCTCGTAAGTGCGCAGAATTGCGTGACGTTCGATCTCGGCCAGCGAAGACCCCGGGATCTGCACGCCCAGCTCCCCGAGCAAACCCCGCTCGCTCTGACGCAGGAGCTCGGCCGGCAGGTGACGCAGTTCCAGACGCGTGCCATCGGTCATGACCACCGCGCGCTCGACCACGTTCTCCAGCTCGCGCACGTTGCCGGGCCAATCATAGCGCTCCAGCGTCGACATGACCTCGGGAGCCACCTCTTCGATGTTGCGGGCGTTCTCCTGCGCATATTTTGCGACAAAATGGCGGGCCAGCAGGGGCACATCTCCGGGGCGCGCCCGCAGGGGCGGCGCCTGGATGTGAATGACGTTGAGGCGGAAGTAGAGATCTTCGCGAAAACGACCGGCCTTCACCTCGGCCTCCAGGTCGCGGTTGGTGGCGGCGACCACCCGCACATCGACCGAGATCGTTTTATTGCCCCCGACCCGCTCAAACTCCCGCTGCTGCAAAAACCTCAGCAGTTTGACCTGAATGGTCGGTGAGATCTCACCGATTTCGTCGAGGAAAAGCGTACCCCCGTCGGCCTCTTCAAAGCGCCCCTCTCGCCGGGCGTTGGCGCCGGTGAACGCGCCGCGCTCATGGCCGAAGAGTTCGCTCTCCAACAGACTCTCGGCCAGGGCCGCGCAGTGCAGGCGCACAAAAGGCTTATCCACCCGGCCGCTCTTCTCGTGGAGCATCCGCGCGATGAGCTCCTTACCGGTACCCGACTCCCCGGTGATCATCACCGTGGCCCGGGCGCCGGCGACCTGATCGATCATCGCCACCAGCGATTGCACCGGTGGGCTCGACCCCAGAATCTTGGTGCGCGTCTGCGCGCGTTGCTCGGCGTTGCGCGCGCGCAGGCTGGTGAGCTCGCGGCGCTCCTCAATCCGATCCATCGCCCGGGCCAGCACCAGCGAGACCGCATCAAAGTTCAGCGGCTTGGTCAGGTAGTCGTCGGCGCCGGCCTTCATCGCCTCTACCGCGCTCTCCACGCTGCCAAAGGCTGTCATCACCACGCAGCCCAGCTGCGGATTCTCCTCGCGGGCCTTCTTGATCAGGGTGATCCCGTCCATCACCGGCATCCGCCAGTCGGTCAGAAGCACCTCACAGGGCCACTCGCGCAGGATTCCCAGCGCCTTAAAGCCATCTCCGGCCGAGGCAACCTCGTAGCCATCATCGCTGAGCAGCTCCACCAGCGCGCGGCGCGCGTGGGGTTCGTCATCGACCACCAGAATACGACGCCGGCGCGCGCCGGGGGTCTTGGGTGCAACCTTTTCAGCGCTCACCGTGCTGGCGACGCTCATCTCTTCGCTCCATGCACTCATCGCTCATCCTCGTCCTCCGCATCACGTCGCGGAAAAGGTAGGTAGATGGTAAAGGTGGTCCCCTCCCCGGGCCGCGAAAGCACATCGACCGAGCCGCCATGCGCCTCGACAATCTTGCGCGCAATGGCCAGCCCGATGCCGGTGCCCGAGGCCTTGGAAGTGTAGAACAGGTCAAAGATTCGGTACTTCATCGCCGGCGACATCCCCTGCCCGGTATCGGCGAAGTCCACGCGCAGGCCCCCCTCACTCTTGACGATCAACACGCGGATCTGCCCGCCTTCGGGCATCGCCTCCACCGCGTTGGTCATCAGATTGATGAACACCTGCATCAAGCGATCGCGGTCGCAGACCAGCACGGCGCTGCCCTGGACCTCAATGCTCATCTCCACCCCCCCGGCTTCCAGGGTGAGTTCGTGATTTCGCCTGATTTCCTCAAAAATATCGGCGACATCGGCCAGGCCGGTATGAATGTCGATCGGCTTGGCAAAATCGAGGATCTCGGAGTTCAGCCCCTGAATGCGGCGCAGCTCGGCGCGCACCGCCTCCAGCACCTGCCCGTACACCCCCTCATCAACCTCCGCGCTGCGCAGGCGCCGCTCCAGCAGGGTCATCTGCAGGCCGATGGCGTTGAGCGGGTTGCGCACCTCGTGGGCCAGACCGGTGGCCAGCGCCGCCGGGATTTCGAGCTTCTGTTGCATCAGCGAGTCCCAGTAGGACTGCACCATGATCGTCAGCTCAATATCCAGGATGCGATCGATGCTCCCCAGCGCCTGCCGCATGCTGCCGACCTCGGCCAGGCTGCCCAGATCGACTTCCAGATCGCTGAGGATTTCCACAAATCGGTGACGGATCAGGTTCATCGCCCCGAACATAAACTGCGGCAAAAGCCCCACGTTGACGTGCACCCGGCCGATATGCTGGCGATGCGAAAAATAAGCGTCTCCGTAGGTGCCCTCAAAAAGCTCGCCGAGCCAGACTTTGAGAGAGGCCCGCAGGCGGTCGATCTGCTCCGGCCCCACGAACACCCCGCGCGCTCGCGGATGCGCCATCAGCACGTCATAAAAGGAGATCACCACTTCCGGAAAACGCGGCGCCACCAGCGGACCGAGCGCTTTGAGGCGAGCGGCGTCTTCGTCGGTGAACCCGACGTAGCTTTTGATCTCATCGAAGAAGTGCATCTCGGAAACTCTCAAAGACGTGGATTGGCCAATCCGCGAGCCGACTGCCCACCTGAGGTCTTGCTCCCCACGCGCAGCCAGACATCACAGGTGCGGCAGAATGTCGCGACACCGGCCCTATTAAGCAAGAGTGGTGCCACGGCCTCCTCCCGACATCACCAAAGCAGCTAAACCATTTGAATTCCAGACCTTTATCGGCACAAAGCCCCCCTGTGGAGGTCTGAATCGCAGGCAAAGAGGACGCAAAGAGCGCGCATCATCGGGAGTTAAAGTGCAAATATTGCACATCAATTCCGAAGCGCGCATATCTTGCACACAATCCGGGCCCGAAATCACGCCCAAACACCGTCCACCTCGCCGGCCTCCCCCGGATTATGCCCCCCCTTCGAGGGCGTCGACGCAAATTTCGCCGGGCGTCTCAGCGCGACGATTCGCCCTATCGCCTGCGTCGCGTCGGTGCTCAGCCCCCCTCCCGGCGCGCTCTTCACGACGCTTTATCGACGCACTGGCACGGCGTTTGCTCTTCTGTGGGACCGACGCTTGTGGGCGATGGTCTCGCGCAGTCGGCCTCGTCCCATTGCAAGCGCTATGGATGTTTCCCGGCTGCGCCAACCTGCGAGGTCCCGATCATGGCTGCACCCGCTCTTTCAATGCCCCTCTCCCCTTCGGCCGCTCCCCCGGTCCCCGCCCTGCACCCGCTGGCGCGCAAGCGCGCCCGGTCCTCGCGCGACACCGACCTGCACGCCGACTCGCTGACCACCTACATGAACCAGATCCGTCGCATTGAGCTGCTGCCCAATGAGATTCAGGATCGCCTGGTGCGGGCCTTTCTGGAAGAAGGCGACGAAGAAGCGGCCAAGACCCTGGTGTGGGCCAACCTGCGTCTGGTCGTCAAAGTGGCCACCGATCTGCACCGCCCCGGCCACGACCTGCTCGACCTGATCCAGGAGGGCAACCTGGGGCTCACCGAGGCGCTCACCCGCTTTGATCCGAATCGCGGCACCAGCTTTGTGGGCTACGCGCACTTCTGGATCCGGGCGCTGATCTTCAATTACCTGCTCAACCACACCTACCCGGTGCGCATGGGCAGCTCGCGCGACAGTCGCAAGCTCTTCTTTAACCTGCGCAAGGCTCGCCGCCAGCTCCGCGCCCAGGGGCTGGAACCCACCGCCGAGAACGTGGCGCAGTACCTGGAAGTGGACGTCGACGAGGTGGAGCGCGTGGCCACGCTGACCAGCGGAGGCTTCAGCCGCCTGGACGCCCCGCTGGGCGGCGAGTCTGACACCACCGGGCGAGACATGCTTCCCAGCGAGGAGTCCAGCCCCGAGGAACAGGCCCACGAGCACCTCTTCCATGAGCACCTTCAAGCGCTGGCCGAAGAGTTCGTCAACACCATCGACGACTCGCGCCGGCGCACCATCTGGTACGAGCGCATGATCGCGGTGCACCCCCGGCAGCTCGACGAACTCGGCGAGGAGTTCGGCGTCTCCAAAGAGCGCATCCGCCAGCTGGAGATGGATATGCGCAAAAAGTTCCGGGTGTATCTGGAGACGCGCCACGCCCCCACGCTGGAAGCCTACCTGGCAAGCTGAGGCTCCGGCTCCCCGGTGAGCTCGCGCCAGGCCAGCGCCACGAGGTGCCCGTCAGCGAGCTCGGTGAGCGCGACCTCCCAGCGCGCCGGGTCATCGTCGGGCAACGCGATGATGCGAGGCAGGGGTGAGGCATCGAACTCAAAGACCACCTCATCGAGTCCGGCCCCGATGCCGCGGCCATCGGCCTTCATCCAGGCTTCTTTGAGCACCCAGAGCTCGAGGAAACGGCGTCGGCGCGCCGACGCATCGGGCAACGCGGCCAGCGCGGCCCGCTCATGGGCGGAGAAAAACCGCTCGGCCACCCCGGCGTGATCCACGCGCCGGGTCTTATGCTCGATGTCCACGCCCACGCGGCGATGGCGCGCAAGCGCCAGGACCACCCGCTCCTCGGTGTGTCCCAGATTAAAATCCAGCTCCGGGGCCCGGGGGCTCAAGAGGTGGGGGCGACCCTGGTCGCCGGCCCCAAACGCCAGCGCTCCGGGCGCACAACCGAGCTCCCGACCCAGTTCGCCACGCACCAGCGCCCGCGTCACCAGGTCGCGCCGACGCAGGCGCTCCAGGGCGTAGCGCTGATGACGCGTCCGCTCCGCGGGGCTCATCCAGGCGTCGACCTCCCCGGCAACCCGCGGCGAAAACGCGTTGACCGCCGCGCTCACCAGGCGAACGCCCGCCTCCCGGGCCGGGGCCAGCACCACCTCCCGGGCCGCGAGCTCTTTGCAGACCTCCTCCCCCGGGCCCCCCGCCTCGTCAGCTACCTCACCCATCCACCTCTCCTACGTCGACGCCGCTGCCCCCGGGCCAGCCCGCGCTCCACACACCATCGCCCGGCCTCTTCTTTGGAGAGCCGGGCGATGGTCGTACCATGGTTTTGATCTTTTTTTAGCCCCTCACATCACCGCTTAGCTCTCGCCACCGCCCTGCCGACGCATCGGCGTCTGCTCACCACGCCACGCTTCGCCGTAGCGGGCAGACTTGCCCTCGGCGATAAACGCCTGCGCGGCGGCCAGCCGGGCGCCGGCGATGCGAAACATCGACACGCTGAGATAATCCAGGTTCAACGCCTCAAAGAAGCGAATCGAGGTCGGCTCTCCGGCATGCTCGCCACACACCCCAATCGTGAGCTGCGGGTGCACCAGGCGCCCCTGACGGATGGCCTTGCGCATCAACTGCCCCACGCCACCGCGATCGATGATCTCAAAGGGATCTTCGGTGAGCACGCCCTGCTCGCGGTAGGCATCGATGAAGCGCGAGGCGTCGTCGCGTGACATCCCCCACATTAGCTGCGTGAGGTCGTTGGTCCCGAAGCTGAAGAAGTCCGCCTCCAGCGCCAGCTCCCCGGCCAGCATCGCCGCGCGCGGGACCTCCACCATCACCCCCACCTTCACATCGGTGTCGCGGGTCATGCCGTAGAGGTGGCGAGCCACCGCGTCGTGGACCACCGCGCTCAGGTGCTGGGCCTCTCCCGGGTCGGCGATCATCGGAATCGCGATCTCCACCCCGGTGCGAACGCCCTCATCTTCCACCTGGCGCGAGGCTTCCACGATCGCCTGCACCTGGGCCTCGTAGAGTTGGGGGTAGACCATGGCCAGACGCCCCCCGCGAAACCCCAACATCGGGTTGGTCTCTTCGAGCGCCTCCACCCGCCATTTCACCGCTTCTTCACTCAGCCCCAGCACCTCGGCCACGCTCTTTCGGCCGGCCCGGGTGCGCGGCAAAAACTCGTGGGCCGGCGGATCGAGCAGACGCACCATGACCGGCAGCCCGTCCATCGCGCGCATAATTTGCGCAAGCTCGTGGCGCTGGTAGGTCACGAGCTCCTCCAGCCCCTTTTCACGCACGTCCCAGTCGTTGGTCAGCAGCACCTGGCGCATTGCCCGCACCGCCTCGGCGCTCTCCAAGATCAGATGTTCGGTGCGGCAGAGCCCCACGCCCTCGGCGCCCAGCTTCCGGGCCCCCTCGGCCTCGGCGGCGCTGTCGGCGTTGACCCTGACCTCCAGACGTCGGTAGCGGTCGGCCAGGTTGAGAAAGGTCTCCAGATTCCCGGTGATCTGGGGCTCCTTGAGTTTCAGGGCCTCCCCAAAGACCTGGCCGGAGCCCCCATCAATCGTGATCGTCTCGCCCTCTTCAAAAAACTCGCCGGCCAGATAGAAGCCCCGGGCCTCTTCGTCGATGCGCAATGCCTGCACCCCGCAGACGCAGGGGGTGCCGATGCCCCGGGCCACCACCGCGGCGTGCGAGGTGAGCCCGCCCTGCTGTGTGAGCACGCCCACGGCCGCGTGCAACCCCTCGACATCATCGGCCGAGGTCATCGGCCGCACCAGGATCACGTCCGCCCCCTCGGAGCTGCGGCGAGCGGCCTGCTCCGAGCTTAGCGCAACCTCTCCGCAGGCTGCTCCGGGTGAGGCGGCCTGCCCGTAGGCCAGCGCCTCGCCAGGGGTGCCGGCGATCTGGCGGTGCAGCGCCCGCTCAATGTGCAGCTTCGGGTCCACACGCAGGATCGCCTCCTTCTCGTCGATCAACCCCTCCTCGCACATCTCCAGCGCGATGCGCACCGCCGCCTGGCCGGTGCGTTTGGCCGCCCGGGTCTGCAACATCCAGAACTTCCCGCGCTCCACGCAGAACTCCACATCCTGCACATCGCGGTAGTTCACCTCCAGACGCTCCATGCACTCGCAGAGCGCCTCGTAGGGCCCGGGCATCAGGCGTTGCATCGACTCCGGCCCCCCCTCCTCTTCCTCAGCCAGGCTCAGCGGCCCGGGCTGGCGCCGGCCCCCGACGACGTCTTCGCCCTGGGTGCCCACCATGAACTCCCCATAAGGTTGCGCCTCTCCGGTGGAGGGGTTGCGGCTAAAGGCCACCCCGCTGGCGCTGTCCTCGCCCAGGTTTCCAAAGACCATCGTCATGATGTTGACCGCGGTGCCCCATCCGCCGGTCATCGCGTGCTGGCTGCGGTAGAACTTCGCCCGCGGCGCGTTCCAGCTGCGGAAGACCGCTTCCACCGCGCCCCAGAGCTGGCCGTAGGGCCCCCGCGGGATGTCGCGGCCGGTCTGCTCCACGACCTTCAGGCGCATCGACTCACTGATGTCCCGCAGATCTTCCCAGCTCAGCTCGCTGTCGTGCTCAAAACCCCGGGCCTGGCGGTGGCCGACCAGCACCTCTTCGAGCAACGCGTCATCCACGTCCATGACCACGCTGGCGTACATCTGCACAAAGCGTCGCAGGCAATCGTAGGCAAAACGCCGGTCGCCGGTCTGGCGTGCCAGGCCCTCGACCACCTCCTCACTGATGCCCAGATTGAGCACCGTGTCCATCATCCCGGGCATACTGCTGGCGCCGCCAGAGCGCACGCTGACCAGGAGCGGATTCTCCGGGAGGCCAAACCCGCGGCCGGTCTTCAATTCGAGCCAGGCAATGCCCTTGCGCACCTGGATCTCCATGCCTTCGGGGAAGAACCCCTGATCCAGATAGCTGCGACAGGCCTCGGTCGTCAGAGTCATCCCGGGGGGCACCGGCATGCCCAGGCGAGCCATCTCGGCCAGCCCGGCACCCTTGCCGCCCAGGAGTTCAAAGAGCGAGGCGTCACCCTGAGCCTTGCCCTCCTCAAAGCGATACACGTACTTATCGTCGATGGTCATCCTCTCCTCCTGGACTTTCGGGTCCTTGAGCCACGCGCGGGCGCCTCGCTCTGCTCCTCCTCGGCATCCTCAGCGGTGGGCGGATCGGGGCTTGGCGGCTCCTCGGGCGCCGGGGCCTGGGGGGAGTGCGTGGACCCCAGCGCGGCTCCGCGGCTGTCGAAGTGTCGGGCCGCGCGGGCCAGCGCTTCGAGGCGGCGGTCGACCTGACCGAAGACGCTATCTTCCTCAAAGGCGTCGTCGTCAGTGCGGCGTCCGGCGGGCAGACCAAACATCAGAGCCACGGCCTGTCGCACCGTCTCGACCGCATAAATAAAGAACTTCCCGTCTCTCACCGCCTCCACCACCCGATCCGAGAGCATCAAATGCTGGGCGTTGCTCGCCGGGACTACCACACCCTGCTCACCGCTGAGCCCGTGGCGCTGACAGACATCGAAGAAGCCCTCGATCTTGGCGTTGACCCCGCCGATGGCCTGCACGCGCCCTCGCTGGTCGATCGAGCCGGTGATGGCAAGCCCCTGCTTCAGCGGTAGCGTGCTGATGGCCGAGAGCAGCGCCAGGGTTTCGGCCAGCGAGGCGCTGTCGCCGTCGACCCCGCCATAGGACTGCTCAAAGACCAGACGCGCGGAGAGCGCTAGCGGGCGCTGCTGCCCGAACTCGTGGCCCAGATACCCGCCCAGAATCAGCACGCCCTTGGCGTGCAGGGCTCCGCTGAGCTCCACCTCGCGCTCAATATCGAGCAGCTGTCCGGCCCCCACCTGCACGCTGGCCGTGATGCGGCTGGGGCGCCCGAAGCGCTCGCCAGCGAGTTCGACCACCGAGAGGGCGTTGACCTGAGCGATCTGCTCGCCCTCCAGATCCACATGGAGCACGCCGCGCTCCATGGCATCTTCCATGCGCTCGCGCAGCCGGGAGGCCCGCCGGCGGCGAGCCTGCAGCGCGGCCTCCACATCCTCGACCTGCACCTCATCGCCCTGGCGCTGCGTGCGCTGCCAGTCGCTCTCGGCCAGCACCTCATCGACGCGCTCCACGGCCACCGAGAGCCGGCGGGCGTCTTCGGCCTGCCGGGCGCCCCACTCCACCAGCCGCGCCAGCGCGCCGACCGAGAGCATCCCCACCTCCAGCTGCTCGGCCCGCCAGGCGACCATCTTCAAAAACCCCTCCACCTGGGCATCGCGCTCCACCGTGGCCTCAAAGTCGGCCATCACCTTAAAGAGGTCGGAGACATCCGGATCGTAGGCCTCCAGCAGGTAGTAGAGGCGACGCTCCCCGACCAGGATCACCTTGACGTCGAGCGCCACCGGTTCGGGCTCCAGACTCTGGGTGGAGAAAAGCCCCATGACCTGGGCCGGGCTCTCAATGCGCAGCTCGCCGGCGCGCAGCGCGCGTTTGAGCTGCTCCCAGACCATCGGCTGCATGAGCACCTGGCGCACATCCAGCACCAGGAAGCCGCCGTTGGCGCGGTGCAGGGCTCCCGGACGGATCATCGTAAAGTCGGTGGAGATCGCGCCCAGCTGCGCCCGATGATCGATGCGCCCGAAGAGGTTCTCAAAGTTGGGATGATGCTCCTGAACCACCGGGGCACCCTGGACCTTGAGATCTTCGTGAAGCACGTTGACCTCGTAGCGCCGGGCAATTTCGGCGGTGGCCTGTCCGGCCTGCAACCCGGGCAGCAGGCCGCCCTGGTCGGCGCCGCTCTGGCCGACGAAGGCCTCGGCATGCTCGACGATGTCATCCTCCACCGCCTGCAGGTAATCGAGCACCTGTGGGCAATCGGCGAAGGCCTCGCACAGGGGTTTAAGGCGCGCATCGACTTCGGCGCGCACCGTGGCCTCCTCCAGCGCCTCGACCTGGCGGCGGTGCTCGCTCTCCAGCGCCGCCAGCTCGCGCAGGCTGTCTTCGAGCTCGGTGTGCAAGGTCTCCAGGGCTTCTTCAAAGCGTGTGCGCTCCCCGGCCTCCAGCTCCTGAAAGGCCATCGGGCCGAGCACCTCGTCGTCGACCACCGGGGCCATCACCACGCCGGAGGGGGTCTGAATCACCGCGACCTGATGCTCCTGGGCCTTTGCGCGGACCTCGTCGAGGGCGGCTTTCTGGCGCCGCTCAAAGCCCTCGTCGAGATCGCGGCGGGTGCGGGCGTACTCCGGGCTCTCCAGCGCCCGGGGCAGCGCGTCGCGCAGCGCCTCGACGAACTCCTCCATGGCCTCTCGGAGCTCGGTGGCGCGCCCCCGGGCCAGCTGCAGTGCGCGCGGTGCCCGGGGATTCTCAAAGTTGTACACGTAGCACCAGGCGTGGGGCGCCGGGCGGCGCGTGGCCTCCTCGTTGAGGGTCTGAAGAATCTGCTCATGCTTGCCCAGCCCGGGGGGCCCGATGGCAAAGATATGGTAGCCCGGCCGCTGCATCGAGAGGCCGAAGCCCAGCGCCTCCCGGGCGCGCTCCTGCCCGGGCACCCCGCCGCGCTCCAGCTCCTGGCTGCTGCTCAGCCCCAGATCTGCCGGGGCGCATACCCGGCGCAGCCGCTCGGTCTCCAGCTGAGTGGCGGCCTCAATGGCCCGCACCCGCTGGTCGAGTTCGGAGGGCTCTGAGCCCGACTCGGCCCGCGCGCGGCGCGGGCGCTGCGACGGGTCGCTTTCCTCGCTCCTGGTCCTTCTACGTCGTCTCACCGTGGCTCCCTGCTGCTCAGACCCTGGGGATCAGCCCCATCACATGCCGCCCATGGCGACCCACCACCTCAACCGTGGAGGCCTGCGGCCCCTCTTCGCCCTCGACCTCCCGAAAGCGCACTTCATCGCCGATGTTCAGGTGTTCAAACCCGTTGTTGACCACCGCGTTTTGATGAAAATAGATCTCGCGACCGCCGATGGTCCGCAGAAACCCGAACCCCTCCTCGGCGTTGAGCTGTGTGATCACGGCATGAGGAGCCGTGGCCCGGGGTTTGCGCTCAGCGCGCAACTTCCCGGCGTAGGTCTTGAGCCGACGCTCCACAGCCACAAAGGCATCCCGCACCGCCTGGTAGGGATCCTGCACAATGGCGCTGGGCGTCTGCCCGACCCGGGGGCTGGAGGTGGCCACCAGCTCGTTGCCCGGCACGCTGACCTCCACGCGCACCCGGTAGCCGGTGACCTCGTGCTGGTTGTTTCGGCTGGCGGCCTCCACGGCCACCCGGCAGGCGATGATGCGCGGAAAATAACGCGGCAGGCGTTCCACCCGCTCGCGCACCAGCTGCTCCAGCGAGGCGCTGACCTCGACATGTTTGAACGCGATCTCAACCGGTACTCGCATAGACATCCTCCGGTGCCGCTTCTCGGCGACTGCTTGGCCGGGTCGCCCCCGGTCAGGGGTGTCGCCCGAACGTCTCCATCGCTACTCAAGCTGGAAGCTAAACACCGCGACACCTCGCCGCGTTGACCACAGCTTCCGAAGCGGAGAAGATTCGCCCGTCTCCCCACCCCGGCCGGGCTTGTTCGGCCTTTGATTTCGACGCGATCGCCCGGCCCGCCAACCCGCCGGCCACCGACTCCGACGAGGCGCACGCTCGCCAGCGCTTCGGCCCGCTCCGAGAAGGAACCACGCCATGCAACGCCGCCTGATCTTGATGCGACACGCCAAAAGCGACTGGGCCGACCCGGGCTTAAGCGACCATCGCCGCCCCTTAACCCCCCGCGGCCGCGGCGACGCCCCGCGCATCGGCCAGCGCCTGGCCGAGCTGGGCTGGGTGCCCAGGGTCGCCCTCTCGTCCGATGCCACCCGCACCCGCGAGACCTTTGAGCTGATGGCGCCGGCCTTTGACGACGCCTGCGAGCTACGGCTGTGCAGCGAGCTCTACCTGCCGCGCCCCGATGATGTGTTCGACGCGCTGGCCACGCTCGAAGACCAGGTCACCACGGCGATGGTCCTGGGACACAACCCGGGCTTTGAGCAGGCGCTGAGCTACCTGAGCGGGACCTACCACACCCTGACCACGGCCAACGCCGCGTTGCTGCTGGCCGGTGGCGACTCCTGGGCCGAAGCCTGCCAGCGTGCCACCATGAAGCTCGACCGCATCCTGCGTCCCCGCGAGCTCTAAGGCCGCGCCCGACAACGCCGGGTCCTGACCCTCTTGCTGGAACCCATCCCCAAAGGAGATCCCATGAGTCCCTCACCGCGTGCCCACCGCCTGCTGGAGGCGCTGGGCCTGCACCGGCCCGAGTTGCGCGCCTGGGCGATGTACGACTGGGCGATCACGGGCATGTACGCCGTGATCATCGTGGCGGTCTTCCCCATCTACTTTCAGCGCGTGGCCGCTCAGGGACTCGACCCGACGCTCGCTACCCAGCACTTTGCCACCGCCACCACCCTGGCCCTGGCGATCGTGGCGGCGATCGCCCCGGTGGTCGGCGCCATCGCCGACTTCGCCACCGTCAAAAAACGCTTCTTAGGCACCTTCGCCGGCGTGGGCATCGCGGCGGTCGCCGGCATGTTTTTTATTCAGGAGGGCGACTGGCTGCTGGCTGCCGGACTCTTTCTGGTGGCCAACATCGGGGCCAACGGCTCAATGATTTTTTACGACGCGATGCTCCCGCATATCGCCCGCGAGCACGAGATCGACCGCGTCTCCACCGCCGGCTTTGCGGTGGGCTACGCCGGGGCCACGCTGCTGCTCTCCCTGAACCTGGCGATGATCATGCAGCCGACCTGGTTTCTGCTCCCCGCAGAGAGCACGCTTCCGAGCCGTCTGGCCTTTATCACCGTGGCGCTGTGGTGGCTGGCCTTCTCCATTCCCCTCTTTCGCAAAGTCCCCGAGCCCCCGCTGGCCGCCGGCATGGAGAGCCTGCGCGCTGGCGAGGCGGTGCGCCGGGCGCTGGGCCGCCTCAAACACACCTTTGCCGAGCTGCGTGGTTTTAAGCACGCCTTTGTCATGCTCCTGGCATTTCTGATCTACAACGACGGCATCGGCACCATCATCCGCATGGCCACCATCTACGGCACCGAACTGGGCATTGAACAGGGCGTGCTCATCGGCTCGATCGTGCTGGTGCAGATTGTGGGGGTGCCTTTTACCTTTATCTTCGGCTCGCTGGCCGGGCGCTTCACCACCAAGAGCGCCCTCTTCTTCGGGCTCTTTGTGTACATGGGCATCAGCCTGCTGGCGTACTTTATGACGACCCCGCTGCATTTTGTGCTCCTGGCGCTCCTGGTGGGCACGGTCCAGGGGGGCACCCAGGCGCTCTCCCGCTCGCTCTTTGCCAGCCTGATTCCCCGGCATAAAAGCGGCGAGTTTTTCGGATTTTTTGCCGTCTTCGAAAAGTTCGCCGGCATCTTCGGCCCGGCCATTTTTTCGCTGATGATCGTGGCCACCGGCTCCAGCCGCCAGGCCATCCTCTCGGTGATCGGCTTCTTCGTCGTCGGTGGCCTGCTCCTGCTCTTTGTCAACGTGGATGAAGGCCGCCGGCTTGCTCGCCAGGCCGAAAAAGCCCACACCAGTACCGGGGCCTGAGCCCTGTCTCACTCCCCCCCTTGCGACCCTCTCCTGTCCTGCCTTCCGGAGCGCTCCATGAGCCGCCTACGCGCCTTTGCCCCTGACATCTGGTTGATCGACCACCCGCTGAAACTGGCCGGCGTGCAGCTGGGCACCCGCGCCACACTCGTGCGCCTGCCCTCGGGCCAGCTCACCCTGATCAGCCCGGTTCCCCTGAGCGATGACGATCAGGCCGAGATCGATGCCCTGGGCACCCTGAGTACGTTGATCGCCCCGAACCTCTTTCACCACCTCTTTTTAAAGTCGGCCATCGCCCGCTGGCCCCGGACCCGGGTGCTGGTCCCGCCCGGTCTGCCCGAGAAGCTCGGCGAGCCTGCCGAGCTGACCCAGGCGCTGCCCCTCTCCCCCGGTGGAGCGCTGGAAGATACACTCAGCTGGCAGCGGATCGAGGGGATGCCCCGGCTCCACGAGCACGTGTTTTATGACCCGCGCAGCCGCACGCTGATCCTCACCGATCTCTGCTTCCACTTCCCCAGTCATCCCCACTGGTGGACGCGCCAGTTCATGCGCCTCAACAGCGGACTGGGCCGCTTTGGTCCCACCCGCGTGCTGCGCTCGGCCATCGCCGACAAGGCCGCCTTTGCCGCCTCACTCCCCGGCGTGCTGGAGTGGGACTTTGAGCGGGTGATCATGGCCCACGGAGAACCGCTGAGCGAGGGCGGCCACGCCCGGTTCCAACAGGCCTTTGCCGGCGAGCTTCAGGCGAAGTAGGCGACTTACCTCGGGGGCAGATGCCATCGACGAATGACTCTTGGATGCACGTCCGGGGGTCAGACATACACCCCGGTTTTCGTCGGTGAATCGCGCCTCATTGCGCGTCCGAGGGTCAGACATACACCCCGGTTTTCGACCGCTCTCAAGCACCGAATTGCACGTCCGGGGGTCAGACATACACCCCCGGTTTTCGTCGGTGAATCGCGCCTCATTGCGCGTCCGAGGGTCAGACATACACCCCCGGTTTTCGTCGGTGAATCGCGCCTCATTGCACGTCCGGGGGTCAGACATACACCCCCGGTTTTCGACCGCTCTCAAGCACCGAATTGCACGTCCGAGGGTCAGACATACACCCCCGGTTTTCGACCGCTCTCAAGCATCTAAATGCACGTCCGGGGGTCAGACATACACCGCTCTCATCGATGCGGCTCGTTAAGCGAGCGCGAGCTGCCGGGCTTCCCCTCGGCCAGCGTGCGGCGAGCGGGTTTGCCCTGACTGGTAGCCAGGCGATCGCCCTGATGAGGGGAATCGGTGGCGGCGATGGAGTCCTGCTGGGCTCCCGACGATGTTGCCAGGGGATGTTCGCTTCCGGGCTCACCGCAGGCCATGTCATCGCGCGTGGTGCGGTCGATCACTCCTGGCTCCTCGGCAAGCTCGGGACGCTGCCCCACATCGGCGGCCCGGGGCTCGAAGAGCTCTTCCCAGCCCTCACCCAACGCCTCGCCAAGCCGAGCGCGGGGCTCTCGCCCGAGGCTCTCCCCCAGCACCTGACAGACCACCTCGGTGAACTCCACGGCAAAGCCCGGCTCCAGCTCCAGCGCGCGGCCCACCTGGCGGTAGAGCGCCGTCGGCGGCGCGCCCGGGCCGATCTTCTCGTCGGGGCGCTCCCGAAGCCAACCCGCCAGGGGTTCCGGAAGGCGCTCGCTCACCTCCCGGGCTGCATGCGCACTGAGCGCGCCCCCCAGCTCCCGCAGCACCGTCTCGATCAGCTCCGCCACCATCGCCTCATCCGCAATGCCGGTGCGGTGGCCCACCCTCATAAAAAACACGTCGTGGTTCATCACAGACTCCTCGATGCGCTTCGATGTCGGCCGACTCACCCACGCCCACAGGGGCCACGCCGGACCGGCCAACGTTACGGGGCCAATGTAAGGGCGAAGCAAGTTCGACCTAACATTCCCGAGCCCCCCGGGCGCCAACTCCGCCCCCCACCCCATCCCCGGCTCGCCGCCCACGCCACGACCACAACGGGGCCCGGCAAGAGTACGCTCCGCGGGTAAAGTCGCGTGACGAATCGCCCGGAGCTGCGATACACACGCGCACATCGCGCGCGCTGTGAACACGCACGCGCCGGGTGCTTTGCCCCCGCACCCTGTTGTCCCAGGCCTCCCCTGGTGCGTGAACGCACAGGCGGCCCGTGCTCAGCGCGGCGGCGCCGATGATAACCGGGCCGAAGCGCCCCTTTTCCAACCCCGCAAAGGATCTGCCATGGCTCTGAGTGCGACGATGCGCCGCTTCACCATCAGCCTCTCCGACGTGGACCGCAGCGTCTACCAGGAGCTGGAACTCCGGGTCGCCCAGCACCCCTCGGAGTCCGATGCCTACCTGGTGACTCGCCTGCTGGCCTACTGCCTGGAGCTGCGCGAGGGGCTGAGCTTCGGCCGGGGCGTCAGCACCCCCGAAGATCCAACGATCGCCGCCACCGACCTGCGCGGCGACCTCACCCTCTGGGTGGAGATCGGCCAACCCTCCCCGGAGCGCCTCCACAAAATCACCAAACAGGCCCCGGAGGTCGCCGTCTACACGCATAAAAACCCCGACCCGATCGCCGAGGCCCTCCACAGCGGGGAGGTCTTCCGCGGCGACGAGGTCGCTCTCTTTGCGCTGGCCCCGGAGTTTATCGACGAGATCGCCGGACACCTCGATCGCACCAACCGCTGGGAGCTCCTGCGCAGCGAAGGCGAACTCTACCTGAGCACCGGCGAGCTCACCCATCAGGGCACGCTCCAGGTGCTCTTCGACCCGCGTTGAGGCTTGCCTCTACCCCGCCACGCTCGACCCTCGGTCACGCATATACCCCGCCATGTTCGTCCCTGGGTTGAACTTCACCCGCATAAACACTGGACTTTGTTCAACCCCCGGCCGTGCATATACCCCGTAACGTTCAACCCCCGGCCGTGCATATACCCCGCAGGCGTATCCCCAAAACCACGCGTCGTTACCGACCGGCCCCCCCCCCCCGCTCCCGGACCTCATATACCCCGCTATGCTCGACCCTCGGGCGCGCATATACCCCGTCATGTTCGTCCCTGGGTTGAACTTCACCCGCATAAACACTGGACTTTGTTCAACCCCCGGTCGTGCATATACCCCGCAACGCTCAACCCTCGGCCGTGCATATACCCCGCAGGTGTATCCCCAA